>NZ_JBALMS010000143.1:0-9109 GCF_036962205.1 Bacillus sp. JJ664
ATACATAAAAATATTATGTAAACTAAATCGTTTGAAGGAGGATTTACAAATGCTACAAAAAGCAACATTTGCAGGTGGATGTTTCTGGTGTATGGTAACACCATTTGAAGACCTACCGGGCATACACGGTATTGTGTCGGGTTATATGGGAGGACACATAGAAAATCCAACATATGAAGAAGTTAAAAAAGGCAGTACGGGGCACTATGAAGTAGTTCAAATTATGTTTGACGATGAAGTATTTCCTTATAAAAAATTATTAGATCTATTTTGGCCACAAATTGATCCAACTGATGCAGATGGACAGTTCCAAGATCGTGGTCCTCAATATCGAGCAGCAATTTTTGTTCATAATGAATCTCAACTTGCGGAAGCTACAGCTTCAAAGGAAGAAATAATCGCAGGTTCACGTTTTAAAAAGCCGATCGTAACAGAAATTTTGCAAGCTTCAACATTTTATAAGGCTGAAGAATATCACCAAGATTATCATAAGAAAAATCCAAAGCACTATAAAGAAGATCGTGCGATGTCTGGTAGAGATGAATTCATTAACGAAAATTGGAAATAAGTTATAAAATGGAAGCTCATTTGGGCTTCTATTATTTTAAGCGCATTCATTTGAAAAAATTGAAAGGAGATAGCAATTATGGAATTAAAACAGACGAATAGAAAGTATGTTACTGTTGGATTATTAGTAGCGGTAACGTTAGCGGCAATTGAAGGTACTATTATTACAACTGCTACTCCTACAATTACGTCAGATCTTTCAGGTGTGAATTTAATGAGTTGGATTTTTGCAGCCTATATGTTAGCTATGACTGTAACAACCCCAATATATGGAAAATTATCTGACTTATTTGGCCGTAAAAATTTATTGATTTTTGGAATACTCATGTTTGTGTTAGGTTCAATTTTATGTGGTTTTGCTCAGAATATGGGTCAGTTAATCACGTTTCGAGCGATTCAAGGAATAGGTGCTGGGGCAGCATTGCCACTTACAATGACAGTCATCGGTGATCTATATCCGTATCAAGAGCGTGCTAAGGTTCAAGGCTTTATAAGTGCTGTTTGGGCTGTATCAAGTGTAATTGGACCTTTAGTTGGTGGATTTTTTGTTGATTTTATTTCATGGCGATTTATCTTTTTTATTAATATTCCATTTGGTATATTGTCTACCTATATATTGTGGAAATTCTATCATCAAAAAGTTGAACAAACAAAACGAATATCGATTGATTACTTAGGTACAATTTTATTTATCATCAGTACATTATCAGTTTTATATGCTTTAGTAGTAGGGGGAGAGAAGGGGGATTGGAGTTCTTCTAATCTAATTTTTCTATTTAGTATTGCAATTATTTTCTTTATACTGTTCCTTTATGTTGAAACGAAAGCAGTTGAACCATTATTACCATTATCACTTTTTAAGATTCAAAATTTAGTTGTGACATATGCGGCGATGTTTGTTGCACATGCATTACTAATTGGAATCGAAGTGTATTTACCAGTATATAATCAAAGCGTCTTTGGAAAAAGTGCCACAGAGTCAGGTTTAATGTTAATACCATTATCGTTTTCTTGGACAATTGGCTCATTCTTGTCTGGACGACTAATTAAACAGCTGTCAGCAAAACAAATCATTTTATTTGGGGCTTTCTTCTGTATGATCGGTTCTTTAGGTTTATATGGACTGCATAATGTAGAGTTTTTTGTTTATGTATGTAATGCGTTTTTAGGATTAGGTTTTGGGTTATCATTTCCAATTTATATGATTATCATTTCTTCTGCTGTTGAAACAAATCAAAGAGGAATTGCTATTGCAGCAAATTCGTTTCTGAATACATTTAGTCAGACAATTACAGTCGCGATCTTAGGGACTATTTTTACCCTGAAAGCATCTAGCTTTTTAAATGGACAAAAATTAGTTTTAGGTGCACATAGTCAATCTGGAGAACATGTAGTATCTGAAACCATAAAAAATGCAGTTACTGCAGGATTTCAAACAATTACCCTTTTAATGGCAATTTTTAGTGTAATCACATTTATTTTTGTACTATTTTTACCTAAAACACATTCCGAAGAAAAGAAAGTTGAAGTGGCTCAATAATAAATAAAGAAAGCTGGGAAAATATGAACTCAACCATGAAAGGGATATTGTATGGCGTGTTTGCCTATGTTGTATGGGGCATCTTACCAATTTATTGGAAGCTTGTGCAGGATATTGCACCTTTTGAAATATTAACACATCGAATCATGTGGTCATTTGTAACATTAGTGATTTTTATATTTTTAATTAGAAAAGGAAGAGAATTCAAAGAAACTTGGAAACAAGTAATTGGAAATAAGAAAGTCCTATTTTCAATGATTTTGGTATCTCTGTTAATCAGTACAAATTGGTTACTTTATATATGGGCAGTTAACTCAAATCATATTTTAGATGCTAGCTTAGGGTACTATATTAATCCATTAGTTAGTATTATACTTGGCGTAATTGTGTTAAAAGAGAAATTGTCGTTTTGGCAAATTTTTTCTGTTTGTCTCGCAACAATCGGTGTGGGGTATTTAACAATCACTTCTGGCACATTACCAATCATCGCGATCTGCTTATCTTTAACGTTTGCTTTTTACGGGCTTTTAAAGAAATTATTGAAAATAGAAGCATTTTTTAGTTTAACGATTGAAACTTTATTAATTTTCCCGGTAGCACTTATTTATTTCATATTCTTATCGGCAAATGGAGATGCAGGATTCATTAAGAGTGCTCCAATTGAGCAATTACTATTGGTCGGTGCAGGTTTCGTAACAATTTTACCTTTATTATTTTTCGGCAAAGCAACAGAATTAATTCCATACACATATGTAGGTTTCTTACAGTTTATCTCGCCAACAATTAGCTTGTTAATTGGTGTATTATTATACGGTGAAAGCTTTACACATACTGATATGATTTCATTTTCATTTATTTGGGTAGCATGTTTATTCTTCTCTATTTCAAATACGCCATTTATGAAATCTATTGAACAAAAGTTTAAAAAGCAAAATAAAAAACAGTCAATGTCAGCATAAGCTTGATTTATGCGTTTGAATGCATTGAAAGGAGTACCAATGTCTGGAAGTAAAACGAATGCAATGAGAATATTAGATTCAAAAAAAGTACAATATCAAACTTTTTCATACGAAATAACTGATGGAAAGATTGATGGCGTATCTGTTGCTAATAAAATTGGGAAAGAACCAGAAATGGTGTATAAAACATTAGTGTCGATTACGCCATCTAAATCAATATATGTGTTTGTTATTCCGGTAGAAAAAGAGTTGGATTTGAAATTAGCGGCAAAAGTAGCGGGAGAAAAAAAGCTGGAATTATTACCAGTAAAGGATTTACTAACGAACACCGGGTATGTTCGTGGAGGATGTTCTCCAATCGGAATGAAAAAGCAATTTCCAACGGTTATTGAACAATCTGCGGACCAATTAAATGAGATTATTGTTAGTGGTGGTAAGATAGGTATACAACTTCAACTGAATGTAAATGATTTAATACAAACAACTCGAAGCAAACTAGCAAAAGTTGCAAAATGACCGAAGTTTTGAGGGATCTAAACATGAACTATTTTTATTGTTATTTAATCATCGTAAATATACTATCTTATACTGTTATGGGAATCGATAAATACCGTGCACGACGAAAACTTTGGAGAGTCCCTGAACGGATCTTGTTTTTATTAGCGATTATCGGTGGGTCAATCGGGTCGATATTAGCGATGTACTATTTCCGTCATAAAACAAAGCATCCAAAATTTGTCTTTGGATACTGGATTATTTTATTTATCCAATGTGTTTTGTACTTCTTCTTTTTCTAATTTCTTTCGGATAGTCTCCTATTAATTGTACAAAATATTTTTATAACAATTAGTAAGGAGGCGATAGTAATGGGACGTGGAAAAGGCGGCAGAACAAATAACGCTGGGCAAAAACAACCTAATTATGATGATAAGTCAAATTTAGCAGAATCAAAAAAAAATAAAGCTCAACAGTAAAAAAGAGTGCCTGTTATCAGTTCTTTGATTAACAGGCTTTCTTTATTGGAAATGGGGAAATGTAATGAAAAAAGAATGGTTTGCAAGATTGGATGGACTTGGTATTAATGAAGTATCAAATGAGAATATGACAATCTACTTTATTAGTGAAGAAAATGTAGATGAAGCGGTGAAAGATTTAAGTAGAAAAGTGAAATGGGATGAAAATTGGTTAATCATTGGATTCGAAGATGAAACCGATGATGTTATATTTATTAATCAGTTAACTGGAGAAGTTTGTACTGCTTATGAGTTTGAAAAAAGTTGGGAAGTAGTGACATTATATTCAAGTGTAAATGAGTTTTTAAAAGCTTATGGATATTAAAATTAGAAAAAGATGAATACTTATGACAGTATTCATCTTTTTTTGTTAGACTGATATATTTTGTGTGTCTTTCAATGCATCGGCTTGTTTGTACTTTCTTTCATTTACATATAGCTTACCGATAATCATCAATGAGACAGCACCAAATATTAGTACCATATATCTTAGACCTATTGTATCTAAAAATAAACCAGTACTTAATAATACAATTTGAAACATGACACGTTCATACATGCTTCTAAATGAAAAAAGTCTACCATGATAAGTTTTGTCAATGGATGTTTGGAATAGGGTAGATGAAACAGGGAAGAAACATCCAACTGCTAATCCGAAAAGTGAAAATGAAACAATTGGCATCCAGTGAATATTTGCAAAAAATAGTGTTAAATGAGCAATAGCTACCATCGTTGTGAAAAAATATAATAACCCTGTGTTTGAGAACTTTTTAGTTAATCGTTTAATGATAAATGCACCGAGCATAAACGATATCCCTTCAAATGTATAAATAAGTCCTTTTATCGAATCATTATGTTGTAAATCACTGATCTCAATTACCATTAAATTAAATCCGCCAATAAATAAAAGAGGGATAATATTCAAAATGATTAAATGTAATACACCTGGTGTACTTTGAATTAAACGAAATATTTCAGTAAAGCCTTCTTTTTGTTTCGGATTATTTGTTTTTACATCCGATGAAACTTGAACTTTCGATTGTTCTTCAAACCGTAAGAAGAATGTCATGATAAAAAGAAATGCATACGCCAGCATACTAATCCCATAAACATTCGTTAAACTCGTTGCGACAACTAAAATACCACCAATTGATGTTCCAGCTATACGAGCAATTGTTGAAATATTCATATGAATCCCATTTAAAGTTAACAACTGATCTTCTTTCACAATAAGTGGAATTACCGCTTGAAGAGCTGGGAAATAAAATGCCGCTGATATTTGTAAACATACTAAAAATAAAACCATAAAAATTATATTTTCATTATGAATCGCAATAAACATAATGATTGTACTTAATGTTCGACCAAGTCCACTAATTAATAATATTTTCTTCTTTGAATATTGATCAATTAATCGACCAGCTAATGGACCAACAAAAACACCTGCAAGTAATCCAAAAAAGAGGATAAGAGATTTAAAGAAATCGGAAGGGACATGCTGTTGCATAAAATCAAGATTCCCAATTATTCCAACCCATAATCCGATTCCAGCTCCAAATTCTCCGATTAGAACAATCCAAACGTTACGGTTTCTCCACATTTATAAAAACCTCTTTTTCTAAGAATATTTCTGAGACTTTAGCTATTATCTCAAATATAGGATAAAAAAACTATTAAAAATATTTAAATTTATTAAAAAAAAGAAGCCATTTAGGCTTCCGTTGCTATGAGTAGAGTATTACGAGATTTAGATTTTGGAACTGTTAAAAGACGCTTATTTCGAGTAGTTAACCCTCTTGTGAAGTAGGGGGACAGTTTTGAATTTATGGAACAAGAAATAATGTTTCGTGTCAGTCTAAAAAAGTTTTTTATTCTTCTATCTCATATTCAAGATTATGTAACAGTAAATTAGTTGCTTCTTTTAATTTAGAAGAAGAATCAAATGTAGCTTGCGCTTGTTGTGGACTGCCTCCGCCTTTGCCATCGATTTGAGAAAGTATGTTTTTAAGGACATTTCCGCAATGAAGATCAGAGCCTGTTTGATTTAAAAATAAAAGTCTATTGTCTTTTAAACTTGTAAAAATAATTATGGAAGGTTGCTTATTTTGAATTATTTTCGTTAGCAATTGTAAATCCTTCATATCTTCTTCGGTAAATGATTGGAATATGATGCCATTTTTAGCATTTACCAAACATTCATTGGAGATTGAATCAAAAATCAACGCTTTTAGACGATCAATTTCTTTTTGAGTTTCCTTTAATTCATAAATTGTTTGTTCAATTTTATCTTTTAATTGATCTGAATTAGTATTAAATAATAGATTGATGCTTGTTACGATTTGATTTGTTTTTTGAAATTCTTCAAGAGCACGATTCCCACATTTAAAATGAAGTCGGGTAGATTGTCTAACTTTCTCAGTTTTCATCAACTTTAGCAAACCAATTTCACCTGTTTGTTTGACATGGGTACCACAACAAGCTGAAACATCAATATCTGTTATTTCTACAATTCGTATATCCTCATCATTTACTTTTGGTAATTTTCGTAGGTTAAGTGAATTTAGTTGATCTCTTTTAACGAAATATGTTTTAATCTCATTATTTTCGATAAGTTTTTGGTAAACAGCTAGCTCAATCTGGATTAATTGATTTGATGACAGACTAGGTGTATCCAAATCGATAGTGACCGTATCTTTACCAAGATGAAAACTGATTGTTTGAATATCATATAACTCGATAATCGCAGCAGATAGAAGATGCTGGCCACTATGGTGTTGCATATGATCAAGTCTTCGATCCCAATCAATGACACATTTCACTGTATCACTATTCGGTTTTTCTTTTAAAACGTGAATGACTTCAGTATCATGATCAATACATTCGATTAATTCTATTCCGTCAATTGTCCCAGAATCAGATGGTTGACCACCACTTTCAGGGTAAAATGCAGAATCTTCTAACTTAATATGGTAAAGTCCATCTATTTCTTGTATATCAACGATGGAAGTTGTCCATTCTTTCAATGTGGGCTGTTCATAATATAATTTTTGAGTCATCATCTTACCTCATTATTTTTACTTTAAGATTATTATATAGAGTGTTTGTGAAAAACAAAAATATTTACTATAAAAATTTGAATAAAAATATCTAAACTTTTCATCGTATAACAACTAAGTCATATAGAAAGGTTTTAATTTTACTAAAAAATATGGTATTGTTAAGAGTAGAGCAAAAGAGAGTTGGAGGAAAACAATGATTACACTTAGTAATATTAGTTTGCGTTTTGCGGACAGAAAATTATTTGATGATGTTAATATAAAATTTACACCTGGAAACTGTTACGGTTTAATCGGGGCAAATGGTGCAGGTAAATCTACACTAATTAAAATCTTATCTGGAGATATCGAACCATCTACGGGCGACGTTATTATTACGCCAGGTGAGCGTTTAGCAGTGTTGAAACAGAATCAATTCGAATATGAAGAATTTGAAGTACTTCAAACTGTTGTAATGGGACATACTCGTCTATATGAAGTTATGAAAGAAAAAGATGCTATCTATATGAAAGAAGATTTTACTGAAGAAGATGGCATGAAAGCAGCAGAACTTGAAGGTGAATTTGCAGAATTAAATGGTTGGGAAGCAGAATCTGAAGCTGCAATTTTATTAAAAGGCTTAGGGATCACCGAAGCACTTCATGATAAAAAAATGAGTGAATTACAAGCTGGCGAAAAAGTAAAAGTATTACTTGCTCAAGCTCTTTTCGGTCAACCAGATATTCTATTATTAGATGAGCCTACGAATAACTTAGATTTAAAAGCTGTTCAATGGTTAGAAAATTTCTTAATTAATTTTGAAAATACTGTTATTGTTGTTTCCCATGACCGTCATTTCTTGAATCAAGTTTGTACACATATGGCTGACCTTGATTTTGGTAAAGTACAGCTTTATGTAGGTAACTATGATTTCTGGTATGAGTCTAGCCAATTAGCTCAAAGATTAATGGGTGACGCTAACAAAAAGAAAGAAGAGAAGATTAAAGAGCTTCAAAACTTTATTGCTCGTTTTAGTTCAAATGCATCAAAAGCAAAACAAGCAACTTCTCGTAAAAAATTATTAGACAAAATTACATTAGATGATATTAAACCTTCTTCTCGCCGTTATCCCTTCGTTGGATTTACACCTGAAAGAGAAGTTGGAAATGACCTATTAACTGTTGAAGGAATTTCAAAAACAATTGATGGAGAAAAAGTATTAGATAATGTTCGTTTTACAGTAAATAAAGGTGATAAAATTGCTTTTGTTGGTAAAAATGACGTTTCAATTACAACTTTATTCAAAATATTAATGGGTGAAATGGAGCCAGATACTGGTTCATTTAAATGGGGAGTTACAACATCTCAAGCATTTTTCCCAAAAGACAACTCAGAGTTCTTTGAAAACAGTGAAATGAACTTAATCGAATGGTTACGCCAATTCTCTCCACAAGATGAGTCAGAAAGCTTCCTACGTGGATTCCTAGGTCGTATGTTGTTCTCTGGTGAAGAAGTAATGAAAAAAGCTTCAGTTCTTTCTGGGGGAGAAAAAGTTCGTTGTATGCTATCAAAAATGATGCTAAGCGGAGCAAATGTCCTAGTACTAGATGATCCTACAAACCATTTAGACCTAGAATCAATCACAGCCCTAAATGATGGTTTAATTGCATTTAAAGGAACAGCTTTATTCACATCACATGACCACCAGTTCATCCAAACAATCGCTAACCGTATCATCGAAGTAACACCAAACGGCTTAGTAGACAAAGAATGTACGTACGATGAATTCTTAGAGAATTCAGATTTACAAAAACAAGTAGAATCATTATATAAAAAATAATTTAAAAAACACTGAACCTTTTCGAAATGGATTCAGTTTAAGAGTTAAAGGACCAAATTCTTATGAATTTGGTCCTTTTGTTATTATTTTGAAAATACATAGTAAACTATAATTTACAACTTGATATAAGCACCATTTCTAAAGAGAAGAAGAAT
>NZ_JBALMS010000144.1:0-5196 GCF_036962205.1 Bacillus sp. JJ664
GCTATTCTTTTAATGTTAGCTAGTATTTTAGCAGGTTTTGCTTTATTAAGAATTCCTTTAGAAGGTACTTTCTTAGCAAGTTTAGAACCAGTAACTACAATAATTGGTATTTTAGCTGTTGTAATTTTCTCTCTTGTTCTAATCTATAAAGGGTTTATGTCATTACTGGGTAAATAATAATTTCTTAATGCCCTGGTAATGAATTATATATGGACTTATATTTTATTATATACCACCTGTATCTATGGAAATCTAAGATACAGGTTATTTTTTATTATCACTTTGTTACTATTAAAAAGTTTAGTATGTTAGTACTCTTTTATTACTTTATTCAAAAATTCTCGCTAATCTCACCCGAGCATTAACTTTATTTTATTCCACATTTATTGCTTCACCTTTGAACATAAAAGAAAAAAAGCTAACGATTTGTTAACTTTTCGTAAATCATATTTACATTTGAATAGAAATGAACAATTAGAAAATATAGTAATAATTCAATCATCACGCCAATTGGAGGAACGACTACTATTAAATTCATTATAAATAAGATAGTGAGAATCACTAATAATAAAACAATATGGTTTATTTTCAAATCCAATCTATTATTCTTACATTTATGAAAAACAATAGAAGTTGATAAATAGTAAATCATTACAGAGCCGAAAACAAAATAGATCATATATGTATAACTAACTTCATTTATATACATTAATTTAATAGATGCTGCGATCATGCTTAGAGACATTAATATAAATAAATGCCCATAAATAATGGTTTGACCTGCCCTTTTAGCATGTTTGTTTACCTTTCGTTCGATGTTATGAAAATAATGCAACCAGATTAAAATAATAAAAATAAACGTAATTATTGAAAAGAATATTGCATGCCAACTTCCACTTAATGGTTGTAGTATTGTAATTGTGCTAATGACAGATTCTCCAAATAATATTAAAGTAAATAAAGCAAAGCGTTCAAGCAAATGAGCCGGATTTATCGGTGCTTTTATCAAATACTTACGCCCTATAATTGGGACAATAACATCAACTAGTATTCCTGCATACAACACCGCGTACCTCATCCAGGAGTCAAAAAATAATGACAGAAATGAAATGAAAATCCCAATCCAAAAACGCGTTCCTAAGTACATAGCTACCTGTTTTCTATGACCATTTTCAAGCTTCAATACTCGCAGATATTGTATCGCTGTGATTGCTCTAATTCCAATATAGCCAATTAAAAATGAAAAATAGTATTGATCAAAATCCACTGATAAACTCGAGACCAAAATGAGCACAAAAAACATTTGAATAACCATAAAAACCTGCTGATTAATATGATCTTTTCCAAACCGATTTGTAAACATGGTTTGACCAGTCCAAGACCACCATATAGGGATGAACATTAAGACAAATTTAAACAAATATTCTGGATGTACTAACCCATTCTCCACGTGTAATAGCACATGTGTTGAAGTTGTTACAGCTGAAACAAATAGTAAATCATAAAATAGTTCTAACCATGTGACTTTCTTCTCTTCCACTTTTTTCATTCCTTTATCTCTTTTTTAGAATGCGTTAGTTGATTACAACTCCAGGATGCTCGCTTTCCGTGGGGCGTAGAGCTGAGCCTCGGGCCCACACGATGTGGATTATGCATGCGTTACGACAGGACGTCGTGATTTTAGCATGCCTACCTTACTTGGCCTGCGGGTTCTCAGCGTTCTCGCATCTCCCACAGGAGTCTTCGCACCTTCCGTTGTAATCAACTTCTGTCTTTAGCCTTCAAATCTAAAAGAAACAATTAAATTTGAAAATGAGCCATCTTTATGATGAAAACAGGTCCTTTTTTGTAAAATTAAAAAACATTCTTATTCGTATGTTTGTTCAAATGGTGACAGTATTTACTATTAAATAAATAGGTGTATAAACCATCAATGTAAATGTTATCACAATGATTATGGTTAATTCCTTTTTCACTTCTAATTCATTTATTAATAGTTTAATAAGATCAAGTATGCTTAAGATAAACACTATACAAATAAAGGGCATCAAATAGATACCTATGAAACTAAAAATTGCTGTCATTTTTCCACCTCTATCTAAAAAAATCAATGCTTCTTCCATTTTGGTCAATATAGGCTACATTATAGAAATCTTCAATTGGTAGTTTATTGTCAATTTTTTCCATAAAATAAAAAAATGGAGTTTTAGGAACTAAGATTTGAATATTTTTTTTAGATTGTAATTCACTTTCATTCCTAAACTCTCTTTTTGATATTAATATCATTTTAATTTTACCGTTAGCATTTTCTCCTTGAAATACACCGAAACTTCCTTTATTCGTTTTGATTTTTCTTGATCTGAACCAATTCTCATCTCCAACTGATCCGTAATCACATCTTTTAATTTGATATTTATGATTTGGACCTTCGACCAATTTACAATATCCTTCATAACGATTAACCTGAACAAATACAATAGCAGTATCGGTTTCGGAAATTTTTTGAACATCTCGAATTATATAATCATGATCATTTCTATTCCAATCAGAAATGATTTCACCTAACTTTGGAGAATTAAGAGAAATCTTAAAATTTTGGAGATATCTCTGGTATTTGACTTTTTGATGGACCCCAATACTAATCAATAACATTAAAACAAGTATCGACCATAAAATTATTCTTTTTGGCATTTGTTTTCCCCTTACACCTTTAAATAAAACTGTCAGAACATCAATCTTTTACTCAACTGACTATGAATTATATAATTCTTGTTATTTACTTATATTCCTTTATAAACAAAAAAACGAGTCACCTGAACCAACTCGTTAGTTTGGAAAATATAATTTCACTTTAATGATTTATATCTTTGAAATAAAAATTGGATAGCCAATGATGACTATCCAAAAGTTTATGATTATACGTTAATTTTATGCTTCTACTACATTTGGCTGTTGGTATACTTCATTTTCGAATTCACCTGTCGCCTTACTAGTTAGAATTCCAGATGTCATTGCTCCGCTAACGTTTAATGCTGTACGGCCCATGTCAATTAGAGGTTCAACTGAGATTAAAAGGCCTACGATCGCAATTGGTAGATTCATAACAGATAGTACGATTAGAGCTGCAAAAGTTGCTCCTCCGCCGACACCTGCAACACCGAATGAACTAATCGCTACGATTAAAATTAGAGAGATGATAAATGATATACTCGTAGGATCAACACCCGCTGCTGGAGCCACCATTACAGCTAACATCGCTGGATAAACCCCTGCACATCCATTTTGCCCTATTGAAAGTCCAAATGAACCAGCAAAGTTTGCAATTCCTTCTGAAACACCAAAGTCTTTTGTTTGTGTCTTGATTGTCATCGGTAAGGTTCCAGCACTTGTACGTGACGTAAAGGCAAACGTTAAAGTTGGCAATCCTTTTTTCACATAATTTAAAGGACTTAGTTTTGCAAATGATAATAGTAGTAAATGTACAATAAACACTAAAATTAATGCAACATATGAAGCCACTACAAATTTACCTAATTTGACAATTGCATCATAATCACTAGTTGCTGCAACTTTTGTAATGATCGCTAGAATACCATATGGAGTTAAACGTAGAATTAACGTAACAACTCTCATGGTTATAGAGTATAAAGTATCAATAATTTTAGAGAAGAATTCTGCATGCTCAGGATCTTTTCGTTTTACTCCTAGGTAAGCAATACCTACAAATGCTGCAAAGATAACAACTGCAATTGTAGATGTAGCTCGTGCACCTGTTAAATCTAAAAATGGATTGCTTGGAAATAATTCAAGGATTTGTTTTGGTATAGTCATATTTTCTACAGCCACTACACGATCCTGTAACTCTACATTTCTAGCATTCTCAGCATCACCAGCAGATAACTCGATTCCATCGAGTCCAAATCCTAATGCTGTACCGATTCCAATTGCTGCTGAAATAGCAGTCGTTCCAAGTAATAATCCAATTACAAGAAAACTAATTTTCCCGATATTTTTCGTTAACTTTAATTTTGTAAATGCTCCGACAATTGAAATGAAAACCAACGGCATGACAATCATTTGTAATAGTTTTACATAGCCACTACCAACAATGCTAAACCAATCAATTGTACCTACTGTAACTTCATGGTCAGTTCCATAGATTAAATGAATAATATAACCAAAAATAAGACCTAAACCTAAACCTGTGAATACGCGTTTTGAAAAAGATACATTCTTTTTCTGCAATAAATATAAGCCAAACATAAGCAATAATAATACCGCGACATTCAGAATAATATAAAATGTGTTCATCCTTTTCCCTCTTTTCTTTATTTAGTCTATTTTACGAAATTTTAATCCAAGTATTCCTATAAATCAAGTAGGAATTTATATTTTTTTATTATTCTTACTTTTATGATGATTAGACAGGAGTTATGCTTCTTACTAATCAAAAGAAAAACCATTTAGACAACACCCAAATAGCGAAACTCAAATAATCTAAAAACAAAAGTTTTCAGTAATAAAAAAAGGACCTTCAATGAAGATCCTCTTAACAATCCAATGTTTAATTTAACTAGTCTATGCTGTGTTAAAATTTTAAAAGCTACTACATATCCAATGCAAATAACTACTTTTTACATTTGCGAGTTACCTTAAGGAACCTATCAATTCACCTTTTCCCGTTTAGCAGATTCATAATAAGATGTAAAAATACCAAAACAGCCCATAAAACCAACATGTAAATTATGATATAAGGTTTGCAAATCATACCTCGAATCATTTTTTGAGTTTAGTAAATATCTGATTTGTTTTTGAATCGAGCTACATCTATTAATTGCATACGTTAAAAAAGACTCTGTTTCTGGTGAAAAGTTTTCCTTTGACTCTAACTCCATTAAACTTTCCCTTAATATTTTCATATCTTCATAAAGACTATTAAGTTTTGAACGTTTCATTTTAGATGGTTCTTCTTTGACTAGCCACTCCTGCTCAGACATTAGTAATAAGTAGTCCACTCTAGAAGTTACATCTTCTGAGAAGACATTTTCTTTCTGATCGTTTTTATAAATTTTTTTAAAGTCTCGTAATTCCTTAACATAGCCTCTTACCATTACATTATCAGCATTATATGAATATGATTTATCTAAACTAAGATTTGAATAGGGATAAAAATACGTATTTGCTAATAGTAAGAGG
>NZ_JBALMS010000145.1:0-15403 GCF_036962205.1 Bacillus sp. JJ664
ATATGGTGTGATCCATTTTAAATGGGAGAGGGAAATATACATTGTTTTAAAAACTGGTGAGTAAAAAACAAGATAATCACTTAAAACGCTGATGATATATCCATGAAAACTAATATTTCCTGTCACGTAAATTTCAGAGAAAATACCTTTAGCATTTAATAAAATCTTTCTATAGGAGATTGATTCTAATTCCTCTCCAATTGAAGGTTCAATTGGATCATCAATTTTTTCTTTTAAAATTTGACTAAGATACAACATATGAACATGTATCCAAGGGATATAGTAATATTTCATACCATTAAATATCACTAATACATCTTGACCTAAATCTGTTAAAATTCCTTCGAAAATTTGGTCTCCGGATAGTTTTACTGTAACTTGTTTCCCAAGTAATGTTGCTACATCACTCACTCTAATCTCCTCCTAGAGGTAAAAACGAAATTCTTTTAATGTGCGAAGATTAATTGTACCCAATAATATAATAGAAACAGTGATACAAGTGTAGTAAGAGGGATAACAATTATTGTAACGCTTATATAATCCTTCCATTTTACTTTAATTTTATTTTGTTTTAGAATGTGCATCCAAATTAATGATGCAAGTGTACCAATTGGTAATAATAATGAGCCCATATCACTTCCGATAATATTAGCGAGATAAATCGTTTTTAAAGTAACTGGATCTAAGCCCATTTCTGTTAAGGTAATTGTGCCAATCATTAGCGCAGGGTGATTATTGAATAGATTTGATAAAAGTGAGACTAAGCCACCCATAATAAAGCTTGCTTGGAATAATCCCTGGTTGACGATCGGTTCACATATGCTTACTAAAAATGAAGTTAGACCGGCATTGTGCAGCCCGTAAATGATGACATACATAGAGAAAGCAAACAGTAATATTTGCCAAGGCGTTTTTTTTAGAATATCGATGGGATTTGTACGTAAGTGGTACCATCTCCAAATTAATAGTATGAGTGAACCTAGTACGGCTACAAACTCTATTGGGATTGACAGAAAGGATGCTACAAATAATAAACATCTCATCAAAAATACAAAAGCTAGTACTTTTAACATGAATTTCGTACGTTTTCTTTTTGTCTCAACCGAGATTTTGCCCTTTAATGGATGGAAATTTTTGATGAAAAATGATTCTTCGATATCATCTGTAGAAGTTGGTAGGTTAACAGGTAATTTGTGTTTTAAGACTAGATACATTATAAAAGACATAAACAGTAAGCCTAAAGTAGCAGGTACAAACATCATTGCCGTATGCATGTAAAGTGTCATGTGTACGATTTTTAGTGCAATTAAATTGACGATGTTACTAACTCCGATTGGGGCACTTGAAGCTGTAGCGATTAATGCTCCACTTAGAAGATAAGGAATTTGTTGATGTGGTTTCAGTCTAAGGTTCTTTAATAGAAGGATTAATATAGGAGTAGTTATTAAAATGCTCCCATCATTGTTAAAAAGTAACGTCATCAAAAAACATAATAATTGAATATACCAATATAGTCTGTATCCCGAACCCTTGGCTAAGGTTGCTAATCTTGCAGCAGACCAATGAAAAAAACCGAAGCTTTCTAATATAACCGCCATAACAATTGTTGCAATGATGGTAATTGATGCTCCGCCAATTTTACTAATGATATCAAGTAGGTCATAACCAGTTACAATTCCTGTTGCTAAAATGATCAGCGCTCCAATTGTCGCAGGCCAAGCTTCATTAATTCCTTTAGGCCTCCAAAATATGACTGCCATCGTCATGATAAATACAAAAGCAGTCACTACAATTTCAAAATTCATTTTTATTCACCTTTCTTTACTCGGTAGTTTTGTTTTGATACCTACTTGTCCGATTAATATACTAATATTCAATTTTAGTAAACTTGTACTTAGTTACACGTCTAATTTTCTAAGATTGTATGTTTGTCCAGATAGTATAGATACCCCATAAAGATAGTTGACTATTATGTGAAACGCCTAGAAAAAGTGTATAAAAACACAAAAACCAGACTAGTTAGCTGGGCTAGTCTGGTTTTTTCGTAAATTTATTTTAAAATAACATTTAGTTAATCAAAACATCTTTTTCCATTTATATAATAACTATCTTCTCGAAATGTTGAAAATGCAATTTCAAATTCAGGGATGTTTAAAGACAGGATATGTTTTGCGATAGATGCTGAAAATAGATCTCTCGTTACTAGACCTCTTTCAAACCATTTTACTTCTATAAAAGGGAAAGTTTCTATGACTTTACCATCGAATATTGAAGTAGAATGAAGACATTCAAGAATAAAATTATCTGTTCCACAATCACATATTTCTGCTAATTCATCTACTAATGGTTTACTAATTTGGCAAATATCTTCTGCCTTAAATCCTCTAAATAATAGTTGTGGCATAGTCATTACTCCTTACTTGATATAATATGTGTTAATTATAACGAAAAAAAGTAATAAAAAGCTAATACTTAAAATGAAATTAGAGATCGTACATGTGGCGTCTCATACTTACCAATTCTCACTATTGAGTTTGGCACATTTTACAGTTAACAACATTTTGTATATTGGATGATTCAAAAATCAATCATTATAAAAAAGTAGGTTATTAAAAGAAAAAACATAATTGCTATTGATAATCATTTTCAATTGTGTTATTCTAATTTCATAAAGAAGTTTTAAGTATAAGCCATTGTTTTTAAATGTTCATAGATTGGATCCAAATTTTGGATTCAACCCTAGAGCCCCCCAAACCCTATAGAAGAGGAAAATGTGCTAGGACATCTATTTTCCTCTTCACCCTAAATGCCTGTACATAAAACGCAGATTTTCTGCGTTTTTTTTTGTGTTTGTAGAATTTTTTTAAAAGAGATATGGAAGAAGATATCATCTTTTAATTTGTCTAAATATTATACTAATTTATTGTTTTTGTAGTTTTAAACATTAGAATAAAAATTTAATGTGAATCTAATATTTGTCTAAAATGTGAACGTTGTGAAAAAGGTAACATAAGGGTTGAACACTTGATATATATAGGGTTA
Source organism: Bacillus sp. JJ664 (assembly GCF_036962205.1). Classification (NCBI taxonomy): domain Bacteria; kingdom Bacillati; phylum Bacillota; class Bacilli; order Caryophanales; family Bacillaceae; genus Bacillus; species Bacillus sp. JJ664. The sequence goes on from NZ_JBALMS010000145.1 coordinate 3,043, forward strand.
AGAGGGTTTTTGGTAAAAGTAAATATGTCTAAAATGTGAACACTTATTTTTTCAGTTCAAATTGCTAATTAATTGTTTGTTTTTTTATTTAAAGTATTTTACTATAACTGTGGATATTGTTTGTCAGTAGAGTGACAATTTATAAACATACTTAATTAGCATTCTATTTTAGAATCGTTTTTGAACTTTTACTTAATTTAGAGGAAGGAAGAATGAAATGAAAAAATTTCTAATGAGCATCATGGTTATGATGATTGCGGTCATTATGGGTGCTTGTGACAAAATAGCCGTTCTTGATCCAAAAGGACCTGTTGCAAAAACACAAGCAGATACAATTATTTTTTCGATGTTGATGATGTTAGGGGTATTATTAGTCGTTTATATTCTATTTATTGTCATTATTAATAAATATCGTGCTAGTAAACTACCAGAAGATTATGAGCCTCCTCATGAAGAAGGAAGTAAGTGGCTTGAAATTATTTGGACAGTTATTCCGGTTGTGATCGTAACGATCTTATCAGTCGTAACGGTAAAAACGACTACAGCTGTTGAAACTGTACCAAAAGGACATGAAAATGATAAAACGCTTGTCATTTATGCTAGTTCATCGAACTGGAAATGGCACTTCTCATATCCAGAGCAAGGAATTGAAACAGTTAACTATGTGAATATACCTACAAATAGACATGTAGAATTCCGTCTTTATTCTTTCGGACCAATCACTAGTTTCTGGGTTCCACAATTAGGTGGTCAAAAATATGCAATGAGTGATATGGTTACAAAATTGAATTTTGTTGCTTCAAGTGAAGGTTCATTTATAGGGAAAAATAGTAATTTTAATGGCGAGGGCTTTGCTGGTATGGAATTTGAAGTATTAGCAATGAACGATAATGAATTTAATAGCTGGGTTACTGATGTAAAAGAAACAGCACCTGCGCTAACAGAAAAAGAGTTTGATAAATTACTAGAAATTGAACATTTAGGTAGAAAATCATATACTTCTACTCATTTAGAATTTAGACCAGCTCCAGAAGGTGAAAATGCTGGCCATCATCATGGTTCATCAGGTAGTGAGAGTGGTACACATGACCACCACGAGATGGATATGGACATGGAGGGGGATAAATAATGGGTTTCAAATGGGATCACTTTTTTGTAACAGGTGAACCAATGATTTATGGAGCAATGGTAAGTATTGTGTTAGTATCCCTTGCTATTGTAATTGGTTTAACCAAATTTAAAAAATGGGGTTATTTATGGACTGAATGGTTAACAACAGTTGACCATAAGCGAATTGGTGTTATGTATATTTTATGTGCACTATTAATGCTATTCCGTGGTGGTGTTGATGCATTATTAATGCGTGCTCAACTTGCGGGTCCAGATTTAAAAATTTTAGATGCTCAACATTATAATGAGATTTTTACGACACATGGTCTGATTATGATTCTCTTTATGGCAATGCCGTTCATTATTGGTTTAATGAACATTGTTATTCCTCTTCAAATTGGGGCAAGAGACGTAGCATTTCCATATTTAAATGCAGTTAGCTTCTGGTTATTCTTTGCCGGAGCAATGTTATTAAATGTAAGTTTCATCATCGGTGGTTCACCTGACGCAGGTTGGACAGCATACTTCCCACTAGCGGGTAAAGAATTTAGCCCGGGAGTAGGGAATAACTATTATGCAATTGCACTACAAATAGCTGGTTTAGGTACATTAATGACCGGTATTAACTTTATTGTAACAATCTTAAAAATGCGTGCTCCTGGTATGACATTAATGAAAATGCCAATGTTTACTTGGAGTATTTTAATTACAAACGTTATTATTTTATTTGCATTCCCAGTATTAACAGTAGCTCTTGCTTTAATGATGTTTGATCGTATGTTTGGAGCTCAATTCTTTACAATGGCAAATGGCGGAATGGATATGCTTTGGGCGAACTTGTTCTGGATTTGGGGACATCCTGAAGTATATATCGTAATTCTTCCTGCATTCGGTATTTATAGTGAAATTATTTCAACCTTCTCAAGAAAAAATCTATATGGTTACAAGAGTATGGTTGTTAGTATGATCGCAATTTCAGCATTAAGCTTTGTTGTATGGGTTCACCATTTCTATACAATGGGTCAAGGTGCAATGGTAAATGGTTTCTTTAGTATTACAACAATGGCAATTAGTATACCTACGGGTGTGAAAATATTTAACTGGTTGTTCACAATGAGAAAAGGTAAAATCGAGTTTACTGTTCCTATGTTATACGCATTAGCCTTTATTCCAATCTTTACAATTGGTGGGGTAACAGGCGTAATGCTTGCTATGGCAAGTGCGGATTATCAATATCATAATACGATGTTCTTAGTAGCGCATTTCCATTATGTATTAATCCCTGGTACAGTATTTGCGGTAATCGCTGGATTCTACTATTGGTTCCCAAAAGTATTTGGATTTAAGTTAGATGAAAAAATCGGTAAGATTACGTTCTGGTTTATTACGATTAGCTTTAACGTTACATTCTTCCCATTATTCATATTAGGATTAAAGGGTATGACTCGTCGTACGTTTACTTATAGTGCTGAGTCTGGTTTTGGTCCATTAAATCTTATTGCTACAATCGGTTCTATTGGATTAGCAATCGGATTTATCTTACTTGTTTACAATATTTATTACAGTGTACGTTATGCACCAAGAGAAACAAACGGAGACCCTTGGAATGCTAGAACATTAGAATGGTCTACAAGTAGTCCAATTGCTCCTTATAATTTTGCTGTGATTCCAACAATCGATTCTTTAGATCCATTCTGGAAGAGCAAAAAAGAAGGTACATCTTTATTAAAAGGTGAGATTAAAGATATTCATATGCCAAGCAATAGTGGGATACCGTTTATTTTAGGCGCAGCGTTTATGGCATTTGGTTTCTTCTTAATATTTGAATGGTGGGTACCAACAATTATCTTCTCAGTTCCAATATTGATTTGCTTAATTGCTCGTTCATTCCAACGAGATCATGGATTCCACATTCATAAAGAAGAAGTAATAGAAACAGAGAAAAAATTACGAGGTGATCAATATGAAGAGCAAGCCTCTGTATAGTTTAGGTGAAGAGAGTTCTAATCGAATTTTAGGATTTTGGTTATTTCTTGGAGCAGAAATTGCTTTATTCGGTACATTATTTGCTGTTTATTTAACATTAGCAAACAATACTGGTTCTGCACCAACACAAAAAGAATTATTTGAAATGAATGGTGTGATGATCGAGACATTCGCACTATTAACGAGTAGTTTTACAATTGGGTTAGTTGTGAATGCAATTAAACTAAACCATAAAAAAGCATTTATGAGTTTCTTGATCATTACTTTAGCATTAGGTGCAATCTTCCTTGGTGTTGAGATAACAGAATTTTTCACTTATGTACACGAAGGAGCAACTCTTCAAGGTAGTGGGGCACTATCTAGTTTATTTGTTCTATTAGGAACGCATGGTGCTCACGTTACGTTCGGTATGTTCTGGGGTATTGCCATTTTAATTCAGACATATCGCGAAGGAATTACAGAAACTACAGCAAATAAAACATTTATTTACTCGTTATACTGGCACTTCTTAGATGTAGTTTGGATCTTTATCTTTAGCTTTGTTTATGTGAAAGGACTGATTGGATGAGTGCTCTATTTCCAAAGCAACAAGTGGTTGGCTTCATCCAATCACTTGTGCTTACGATCATTGCATTAAGCGTATATTTTTTAGACATTCCTTATCGAATTTCATTAATCATTTTAATCGTAACTGCGTTATTACAAGGTGGATTACAATTGATTGTTTTCATGCATATGGGGGAAAATGAAGATAAGTCTGTATTATATCTAAATTTAGGTTACGCTTTATTTGTAGCTGTAACAATCGTATTTGGTACACTCTGGACATTGCTTTGGGGTTGGTAAAAAAAAGCTCTTCTTAAAGAAGAGCTTTTTTTTTGCATATTAATTTGATAAATTTTTCACTTTATCATTTGGAAGCATAAAAGCAATTAAACCTAATAAAGGTAAATAACTACATAAATTCATTACAAAAGTTAAGCTTGTCGCATCTGCTATAACGCCAAGTAAAACAGCACCTAATGCGCCCATTCCAAACGCTAAGCCCACAATTAATCCACTAACTAATCCTACTTTACCAGGTACAAGTTCTTGAGCATACACTACGATGACACTGAAAGAACTTGAACTGATGATTCCGATTAAAAATAAGATTGGAATGACTGCAATTAACGAAACATGAGGCAGTAATAATGCTAATGGGAAGGTCCCAACCAATGAAAATAATATCATATTTCGTTTTCCGAATCGATCTGCTAAAGTTCCACCGATAAAAGTACCAATTACACCAGAAATCATGAAAATAAATAAATATAATTGCGTACTTTTAATTGATAAACCATAGCTATTAATTAAGTAAAATTGATAATAATTACCGATTCCCGCAGAATACCAAGAGCGAGCAAAAGTAATGAAAATTAAAAGGATAATTGCAAATTTGACAGCTTTCGTTATAGGTGTATTTTCAGTTTTCATTTGAGCTTTATTCTTTTGCGGAATAAGGTTTTCATTTAGCTTATCTCGATACCACATTGATACATATATTAATACGCAAATACCAATTCCAGCTAAAATGGTAAACCATGCCGCTCCTTTTTGACCAAGTGGTACAAATATAAGAGCTGTAAAAATAGGAGCAAGAGAATTACCTGTATTTCCACCGACTTGATAGATGGCTTGAGATAAACCTCTCTTTGATCCAGACGCTAAATAAGCGACTTTAGAACCTTCTGGATGGAAAATAGCAGAACCAAGTCCAATTAATAATACCGATAGCAATACGACGATTAAACTTGGTGCGAATGCTAAACAAAGCATACCAAGTAAGCTTGAAGCCATACCAATTGGAAGCAAAAACGGTGAAGGTTTTCTATCAGAAAATATCCCAAATACGGGCTGCATCACAGAAGAAGTCATATTGAGAACGAAGGCAATGAAACCAATTTCTGTATAGGTTAGATTCATTGTCTTTTCTAATATCGGAAAAATTGCTGGGACTACAGCTTGCATAGAATCATTTAATAAATGACCTAAACTAATGGCAAATAAAATTTGATACATAGTACTTTGACTAACAACATTTGATTTAACTGCTGGTTGCATTAGAATCCTCCTTTCGTCTGAAATAATCATAAACTAATCTTCGAAAAATTTACACAATTTTGCCTGCAAAAACTTCCATTCAACTTACTGCAGCATTATAATAGAAGGAATGAAAGCGTAGACAAACGCTATATGGAGATTAAAATGGAAAAATACACTAGAGATTTAAAAAATTATATACTTGAGCACAAAAATGAACTGAATCGACCAGCGATGGAAGCTTATATGAAACAAAAGTTTCTATTTTTAGGTATAAAAGCACCAGAGAGAGTACAATTAACTAAGCAATTTATAAAAATGAACGGTGATCCATTTGACCTGAAAATAATCCGAGAGATTTGGGATTTAGAGGGGAGAGAATTTCAATATATAGCTTTAGCCTTACTCGATCGCCAATATAAAAAAGCAGAAAAAGAGCGAATAGAATTTTATGAAAGTTTAGTTATAGATAAATCATGGTGGGATACTGTGGATACTCTTGCTGGAAGGTTAATTTGTTTTCATTTTTAAACAAATCCTGAGTTGATCGAAGAATATGCAGAGAAATGGATACAATCAGAAAATATGTGGCTAAATAGAGCTGCTATCCTTTTTCAATTGAAATTTAAAGATAAAACGGATCAAGAAAGACTATTTAGATACTGTCAATTAATGTCTAATTCAAATGAGTTTTTCATACAAAAAGCAATTGGTTGGGCTTTACGAGAGTATTCATACATAAATGGAGATGCTGTTGAAACTTTATTCAAAACACAAATTTAGCACCATTAAGTAAAAGAGAAGGTATGAAGAATATTGATAAATTAAGGAAACAATAATCTGTCGATTTTCCGGGAAATATCTTAATAAGGAACTACATCTTGTTCTTTTTCAAAGTTAATCCCTTATGGGGTTATAAGATATAAAGTCAGAAGTAGAGTACAACGGAAGATAAAAACACCAATGAGAGATGCAATAGACTTCTTTAACAGAATATTTACTTAAATAACGTTACTAAAGTTAGGTTGAGTCAATAGTATGAAAAAGTTATAATAAATTCATTCTTGATAATGAATACAAATTAAAGGGAATATAGGGAGAAAAGATGAGATTTAGATTATTAAAAGTCCTAAAGTACGGTCTCTGTATTTTGTTACTAAGTGGTTTTTTCAATCAAAAAAATGCTCGAGCTGAGGAAATTAATCTTTTTAGTGATAAAGCGATTACAATCCTTGCTGATAGTGGAGAAGTAGTTTATGAAAAGAACGCTAATATAACTGATTTTCCAGCGAGTACAACAAAAGTAATGACGGCAATCATTATGATGGATTATATAAAGGAAAATGAAGCAATTACGATGTCAGCAAGAAGTTTACAGGAAGAGAAAAGTAATTCGCAAATTCTTTTTTCTGAAGGAGAAAAGCTTGATCGTAATACTGCATTAAAGACAATGATGATTTTAAGTGCAAATGATTTAGCATATGCAATAGGGGAAACAGTTGCGGGGGATATGAATTCTTTTGTTAAAATGATGAATGAGAGAGCAAAGAAAATCGGGGCTAAGCATACTCATTTTACGAATCCAAACGGATTGCATAACGACAATCATTACACTACTGCATATGATTTAGCTTTAATAGCGAAAGAAGCTTTGAAATATCCAATAATCATTAAAGCTATGGGTACGAAAGAAGCTCATATTACCACTTCCAAGCAAATGAATAAGTATATATTCAATAGAGGTAAAATGTTTACAAATCCTTATTTCTTAGCAGGAAAAACCGGGTATACAAATACTTCTAGGAATACGTTAATCGAAATTGATCAAAAAGATGGTCAAAAAATCATTAATATATTATTACGTTCATCGAAGCCACAGTACTTAAATGATATCAAATTATTGGACGGATATGCTTTTCCGAGAATTTATAAAAAGGTTATTGTAAAAGAAGAAAATTGGAAAAAGGAATTAAAAGTAAAAGACACAGTCATTAAAACAAAAATTAGTGCAGACTTATCGTTTTTAACTGCAAAAAATCCAAGTACGGAATACGAAGTTAAAGTAAAAAAAGAAAACGAATTAGCCACAGATTATAAAAAGAAGGGTCTTCATAAAAATCAAAAAATTGGAAAAGTTGAAGTTTGGTCAGATGGGGAAATAGTAACAAAAGCAGATTTGTTAACAGCCCAATCATACGACCGTCCAACATTTTTCACTTTAAATACAATATTAATTGCGGGAATTGTAATAGTCTGTTTTACGATCGTATTATTTACACGACCAAGAAGAAAAAGAGTATATATAAAAAGTCGAACGTAATAAAACGTTCGACTTTTCTCTTATAAGAATAAGTTAAGTATTTGATAAAAAATGGCTGCTACAGTAGCTGAAATTGGAATTGTAATTACCCAAGTGATCACCATTCGTTTTGCAGTACCCCAGTTAACATCTTTTACACGTTGAGCTGAACCAACACCCATAATAGATGAAGAAATAACGTGAGTCGTACTTACTGGTAAATGTAATGCAGTAAATGTGAAAATAATTGCTGCAGAAGATAAGTCAGCTGCTGCACCATTGATCGGACGGATCTTCATAATCTTACCGCCAACAGTTTTAATGATTTTCCAACCACCAATCGAAGTTCCTATAGCCATTGCTGTAGCACAGGCAATACGTACCCAAAGAGGTACATCTGAACCTGGTGCAACTTCATTTGATGCTATCAGAGCAATCATGATAATACCCATCGCTTTTTGTGCATCATTCGTACCATGTGTGAACGATTGTAATGCAGCAGTGAAAATTTGAACAATCCTAAAACCTTTATTCGTTTTTGAAAGATTTGAACGTTTGAAGATCATAGCTAAAATTGTCATAACAATAAAACCAACAGTTATTGCAATAACTGGCGAAATTAATAAAGCCTGAATAATTTTAATGAAACCGTCAGCTTCTAATGCGTCTAAACCTTTTGCTGAAATAGCCGCACCTGCTACTGCACCAATAATTGCGTGAGATGAACTACTTGGAATTCCATAATACCATGTTAATAAATTCCAAAATATTCCTCCTAATAATGCTGCAATCACGACTACTAGTCCATTAGTACCTTCGATTGTTACAGGATCTACTATTCCTGTTGTAATCGTTTTAGCAACACCTGTAAAAATAATTGCACCAAGAAAGTTCATACCAGCTGCCATAACAATAGCTGTTCTAGGCTTTAGAGCTTTTGTAGATACTGAAGTCGCAATTGCATTTGCTGTGTCGTGGAAACCATTGATAAAATCAAAGGCTAATGCAAAGATAACAACTAGTACCGTAAGTAAAAATAAGTGTTCCATATTATTTCTCCTTACGCATTACGCATGATAATTTGTTCAAGTGTATTGGCTACATCTTGAGCACTATCAGCAATAGATTCTAACATTTCGTATATTTCTTTATATTGGATAATTTTAATTGGATCTTTTTCATTCATAAATAATTGTTTAATCGAAGTACGTAATAACTCATCACATTGTGATTCGTAATCTTTTATTTTAATCGCATGTACACGAATCTCTAGTAATTTTTTATTAGAAAGTAATTTTACAGACTCTAAAATTTCTTCAACAGCTTTATGTAAGATGTTAACGAATTTTACCATGTATTCGTCTGCTCCAGTAATTGAATACATTTCAAAACGAGCAGAACAATGCTCAAAACCATCTAAAACATCATCCATCATCATTGCTAATTGAAGAATATCTTCACGCTCAATTGGAGTAATGAAAGTTTTGTTTAATTCAACAATTAGTGAATGAATGAATTTATCACCTTTCGTTTCATATTCTTTCATTTCTTGTGAAAATTTCTTTAAGTCGCTTGCATTCTTAATTTTAAAGTCAACGTAATATTTTGAAGATATGTGCAAATTATCAGCAATACCTAAAAGCTTCTCAAAGAATACATCCTTTTTTTGTCCAAAAAACATTATGATTCCTCCAAATAAAACATATAGTTTATTAATTACCTTCACAATACTCTTTAATAGTATGTCTAATTTAGCAATGAAAAATGTCGAATAAAGTAAAGGCTACGTTAATAATAATAATTGGTTTTAAAAATTAATCAATTAAAAAGATATAATATATTTACAAATTTACAATATCTTTACAATTCTTTAACAAAATTAATAATTAAGATTTACAGTATTATTGACTTTATTTAAGCGATTCATTAGCATAAAATTAATTTCAAAGGCACGTTAAGATTAAGGGGAGTGACGATTTGATTCAATCGGTAGTAGATGTAGAGGGGAACGTTAATCAAATAGTAAAGAAACAAAGAGTTTACTTTCATGTAGGTTCTACAAAAAGTAGGGAATTTCGAATTTCGCAGTTAAGGAAACTTTACAATTCAATTGTAGAGAATGAAGAAAAAATTAAAAATGCACTACATTTAGATTTAAATAAATCCGAATTTGAAGCTTATTCTACTGAAATCGGTTTTACTCTTAAAGAAATAACTGAGGCGATTAAAAATCTAGAAAAATGGATGAAGCCAATTAGAGTAAAAACACCAATTACCCATGTCGGCACAAGAGGTAGAATTTATCGAGAACCATACGGTGTTACATTAATTATTTCCCCTTGGAACTACCCTTTTCAATTAACAATGACGCCCTTAGTAGGTGCAATCATTGGTGGAAATACAGCCATTATAAAACCTTCAGAACTAACACCAAACACATCAAACATCATAGACCAAATGATCCGTGAACTTTTTAATGAAGAATATGTTGCCGTTGTTCAAGGTGGTGTAGAAACGAGTACAGAACTACTAAAACAGAAATTTGATTTTATCTTCTTTACTGGTAGTGTACAGGTTGGGAAAATAGTGATGGAGGCTGCTTCAAAGCATTTAACTCCTTTAGTTCTTGAATTAGGCGGAAAGAGTCCAACGATTGTTCACCATGATGCGAATCTTAGTGTTACAGCTAAAAGAATTATTTGGGGTAAATTTACAAACGCAGGTCAGACATGCATTGCACCAGATTATATATATGTACATGAAAAGGTAAAGAACCAACTAATACAAGCGATGAAACAAGAAATTGTTCATTTCTATGGAAATCAACCTCTTAAAAATGAGGAATATACAAAAATTGTAAGCGAAAGACATTATAATCGTTTAGTAAATTTTTTAAAAGATGGAAAAATAGAACATGGTGGTCAATCAGATACGGCTTCACATAAAATTGAACCGACGATTCTTTCAGATGTTTCATGGGAATCATCAATAATGGACGAAGAGATCTTTGGACCAATCCTACCTATATTAACCTATCAAGACTTGGATGATGTAATAACGGAAATTAATCAACATCCTAAGCCTTTGGCGCTTTATGTATTTACAGAGAATAAATCAATATCAGATCAAATCATCGAACGAGTACCTTTTGGCGGTGGATGCGTCAATGATACTTTATATCACATGGCTACTCCCTATTTACCGTTTGGTGGTGTTGGAGAAAGCGGTAGTGGTAGTTATCATGGTGAGTATAGTTTTAAAGCTTTTACTCATGATAAAAGTGTTCTATTACAAACCACGAAAATTGACCTAAAGATTCGATATCATACTACAAAAAACGCTTTACGGTTTATTCGTAAATTGTTAAAATAATAACTAAATACAACTTCGTTTTTTAGCTCCTTTCAATAAGGGGCTTTTTATGTGTCGAAAAAATTATTTACTAAAACGACTTGTTAGATTGGACGGGAAAATGAATAATATAATCGAAATTGATCAAGTAGTAAAAGAATTTAATGATAATAAAGTCATACTACCTCTATCGTTATCTATTTATTCGGGTGAATTTTTAACGATTCTAGGACCAAGTGGTTGTGGGAAAACAACTCTTCTACGGATGATAGCTGGTTTTGAAGAACCATCTTCTGGTGTTATTAAGCTAAACGGGGGAGTCGTTAATAATTTACCACCATATAAAAGGGACATGAATTTAGTATTTCAACACTATGCATTATTTCCGCATATGAATGTTGAAAAAAATATTCAATTTGGCTTGAAAATGAAGGGGATTTCATTAGCGGAACAAAAAACTCGAGCTGAAGAAGCAATGAAATTAACCCAATTGACCGAGTTTAGAGGTCGTAAACCGTATCAATTATCAGGTGGCCAACAGCAAAGGGTTGCGATTGCCCGTGCCATCGTAAACAATCCAAAAGTGTTGTTACTCGATGAGCCATTAGGAGCTTTAGATTTTAAATTAAGAAAAGATTTACAACGAGAGCTTAAAAATCTTCAAAGAGAGCTAGGGATTACATTTATTTATGTAACTCATGATCAAGAAGAAGCTATGAGTATGAGTGATCGAATTGTCGTCATGAATAACGGGAAAATTGAGCAAATTGGTACGCCAAAAGAAATTTATCAAAATCCGGCAAGTAAGTTTGTAGCATCCTTTATTGGTGAAAATAACTACTTTCATAAAGATGATCAGTTAATTGCTGTTAGACCGGAAAATATTAAAATCTCACAGTCACTTGATGGAAATTATAAAGGAATCATCAAAGATATAGAGTTTGTTGGCACACTTAATAAGATTTATATTGAATTAAAAGGTGAAGAGAAAACAGTAATCGTTTATCAAATGCCAGATCAGACGAATCTATCTCGAAATGAAGAAGTTTACATTCATTGGAAATTGGAAGATGAGGTGATTATGTATTGAAGTTTGGAAAATACATCATTACCCCATCAATCATATGGCTAATTGTCTTTTTTCTAATTCCATTATTGTTCATTTTTAAATTTGCATTTATGAAAAATGGAATGTATGGACAAATTGAAAACGTAATTACATTTGAAAATATAACAAAAGTTTTTGACCCATTATATTTAAAAGTATTATGGACAACTTTTTGGATTGCAGTTGTAACGACAATCATCACATTATTGATCGCGTACCCTTACGCCTATACAGCAACTGTTGTTAGTGAAAAATGGCAAAGAATCTTATTACTACTAATAACAATTCCTTTTTGGATTAATTTTTTAGTACGGTCTTATGCACTTATCGTGATTTTTCGTTCTAAAGGTATTATTAATACACTACTATTAAAACTAGGGATTATTAATGAACCTTTACAATTACTTTATAATATGCCATCAGTT
>NZ_JBALMS010000146.1:0-21139 GCF_036962205.1 Bacillus sp. JJ664
AGAGTGTACCAATAGGTACACTCCTTTTTATTTATTCATCCACGGATTCTTCTTCATATGGAATATAAACGACGATGGTTTGGTAACCTTCCTTTACTTTCACTTGACCTCCATATGGGATGTCATGAATGATGATGCTCCCTTTTTGGTCGAGCGAAAAATGTCCAATCTTATCATTGTCTTCATCTAATAATACCATTTCATGATCATTTCCTAGAATTCGTACGCCGTCATTACAATCAACTTGTATTTTCCAATTTCCTAGTTTGCTTAATAAGAAATGTTTCATCGTTTTATTCTCCTAATTAATTAATCTTTAAAATTTACGTGTATTGAATGAAGGTAATAAAGAAGAATCAGGAAATGAAGTGATATGTTATAAAAAAGTAAAACGCTGATATAACAGCGTTTTATTTGATTAGTATTTTATTTTTATTCATTATTATTTCGGAATATTCCAGTCATGGTATTTCTTCACTGCTTTACGTGCGATAAAAAATCCAGCTACTATTATAATTAACCAGATGATAATGAGTACAGAGTTACCGATTATGAAGACCGTAGTATTTTTGAATCCAGTTGAAATATTTTTCAGATTGTCCTTAAATTTAGCAGTAATTCGGTCATTTACTGTTTTAGGTGGGGTAGTATCTGTAATTTCAGCTACTTCCGTAACAGAAAGATTGATCGTACTGTAATTGATTAATGAATCGTACGTCTTGATTGTTGTTGTTAAACTTTCAATTTCATATCGAACGGTTGAAAGTTCTTTTTCAAGCTCTATGATATCACTTAACGAGCCAGATTTTTTCAATAAATTTAGTAGTCTTTCTTCTTGTATTTTTAAAGATTTTATTCTAGTTTCTGTATCAAAGTATTGATTTGAAATATCTTCAGTAGAAATAGATTTGGAAGTCACATTTCCAATCGTGTTTATCTTAGATAAATAAGCATTTAGTTTATTAGAAGGAATTCGTAAAGTATATTGTGCCGTTCTTGAAGGGAATTCATCATTATTGTCATCATACTTTTCTAGCATTGATGTACCAGTTATATGATTAGACTCTATATAACCATTAAATTCACTGACAGATATTTCAAGTGTTTCGATGGTTTTTTCGAATTTTTTTGTTTCTATCTGAACATCAGCGGTTTTAATTAATTTACGTACGATTCCTATTGGTGATTCTGTACCATTCTTGGCGTTATTTTGATCCACAGTTTGTGAATCTGTTTCTTGTTGTGAGGATTTATCCATATACATAGATTTTTCACTTTCAACACCATTCGAATTTGAACAAGCAGTTACAAGAGAAATGACAAGGAGAAACAAACCAATTTTTTTAATAACTTGTAAGGTATTCACCATTCATATTCACCTCTTTTATTTAATCGAACTTCTTTAATGTATGACATATTATGTATTGTTAAAATTTTCTAATTTAATTCACTATATCATAAGTAGTCTTTACTTCAAATATGAGAATGAGCTTTTCTAGGACTTTAGTAAGAAAAAAATAAATATTTTGACTATTAAATCAAATTATGACAAAATAATGAAAACTAAATAGTGGGGAATAGGTGTGAATGTTAAAACGTACGTTTTAAACATTTACTTAAAAGGGAAGTTTGGTGAAATTCCAACACGGTCCCGCCACTGTAATTGAGGAGTAAATAAATACATACCACTTATCTATTGATAGGGAAGGTTTTATTTACGATGATCCAAAAGTCAGGAGACCTGCCTATTCTAAAGACGCTGTTCGACCTACGAGAGATAGGGAGGTGCCTTATGTATTGGAAACTGACATGTATGTATTCTGTTCATTTGTGTTTTCCTACTTAAGAGCATTTTTATCTCAATTTAGATAAAAATGCTTTTTTATATTCAAAAAAGGGAGTGTTTTACATGGTAAACATAAGTAATCTAGGATACCCAAGAATTGGTGAAAACCGTGAATGGAAGAAGACATTAGAGTCTTTTTGGAAAGGGAATATCACAGAGGATCAATTTGAGAGCGAAATGAAGTCAATTAGACTTCAGTCAATCGAAAAGCAGCTTCATTTAGGGATTGAGATGATTCCAGTAAATGATTTTACTTACTATGATCATGTTTTAGACTTTGCAACAATGTTTGGCTGGATTCCCACTCGTTTTGGTGACCTATCTGAGCAACCTTCATTGCATACATATTTTGCATTAGCTAGAGGGAGTAAAGACCTGGTAGCATGTGAAATGACTAAATGGTTTAATACGAATTATCACTATATAGTCCCAGAATATCAATATGATCGTAAATCTAAATTATTATATAACAAACCACTAATGTCATTTCTAGAAGTGAAAAATGAATTAGGTATTATATCGAAACCTGTTATTTTAGGCATTTATACGTTCACTCAGCTTTCAAAAGGATATAAACAAGAAGATAAATATGCTGTCGTAAAAGAGTTATTACCGGTCTATATTCAAATGCTAAAGGAACTTGAAGATGCTGGAGTAGAATGGGTACAAATTGATGAGCCTGCTTTTGTGTTAGAAGAAACGAATGATGATATTCAGTTGATAAAAGAAATTTATTCAGAAATATGTGAGGCTCTTCCATCATTATCAATTATGCTTCAAACATATTTTGAAGGTGTTGAGCAATATCATGAGTTAATCAAAATCCCTGTTAAAGGAATTGGATTAGACTTTGTTCATGGTAGAGAAGAAAATGTAAATGCATTGAGGAAATATGGATTTCCAAAAGATAAAGTACTGGCATGCGGGATTGTGAATGGGAGAAATATTTGGAAGAACGATTTAGTAGAATCCATCCAATTGATCGAAACACTTCAAGCACTTATTCACCCAAAGGATTGGTGGATTCAGCCTTCTTGTAGCTTATTGCATGTACCAGTCACAAAGAAAAAAGAAGATTCGCTAGAGCCTACTGTACTTGCTGCATTAGCTTTTGCTGATGAAAAAATAGAAGAGTTAGTCGTGTTAAAGAAAGCATTGAAGTTTGGTAATGATGCCGTAAAACAAGAAATTGAAAAGGGAAAACAAATCTTCGAATATCTAAATAAACTAAATTCCAACTCAAATGACCTAAGAAATTTAAGCGAAGAAGATTTTAATAGAGCGTTACCTTTTAAAGAACGATATCACTTCCAAAAAGAAGCATTGAAATTGCCATTATTACCTACAACAACAATTGGTAGTTTCCCACAGACAAAAGAAATCAAAATTGCTAGACAACAATGGAGAAAAGGGGAACTTTCAGAAACCGACTATCGTCATCAAATAAAATTGAAAATTAAAGAATGGATTGAGCTTCAAGAAACATTAGACTTAGATGTATTGGTACATGGAGAATATGAAAGAACAGATATGGTAGAATATTTCGGGGAAAAGTTAAAAGGGTTTGCCTTTACTAAAAACGCATGGGTTCAATCATACGGTTCAAGATGCGTTAAACCACCGATTATTCATAGTCGTGTAGAATTTATGAAACCTATGACAGTCGATGAGACTAGCTATGCACAAAGTTTAACGAAAAAGCCTGTGAAGGGGATGTTAACAGGACCTGTAACTATTTTGAACTGGTCGTTTGTTCGTGAAAATCATGCAAAAGAGGATATTGCAAATGAAATTGCACTTGCTTTAAGAAAAGAAATAAATGCACTTGAAGAATCAGGTATCTCTATTATTCAAGTAGATGAACCGGCAATTCGTGAAGGTTTACCACTAAAAAAACGAAATTGGGAAGCGTATTTAAACTGGGTTACTCGTGCATTTCGCTTAACTACAGCAGGGGTTCAAAAAATGACGCAAATTCATACTCATATGTGTTATAGCAGTTTTTCTGACATAATGGATGCAGTTATTGAACTAGATGCAGATGTTATTTCAATTGAACATGCAAGAAGCCACGAAGAATTTTCTTCCTACTTAGCAAAAAAACCGTATCCATTAGGAATTGGTTTAGGCGTATATGATATTCATAGTCCTCGTGTTCCATCTGTTCAAGAAATGGAGCAAAATATAGTGGGTTCTTTAAAAGTGTGTGATGTTCAACAATTTTGGATCAACCCTGATTGTGGATTAAAAACTCGAGATGAGAAAGAGGTTATTCAAGCTCTTTCTAATATGGTGGCTTCCGCAAAGAAAGTACGCGAACACTTTTATTCTATTCTTTCTTAATTGCACGAAAAGTCATTTTAGAACATAAAGTATAATTGTAAATCGACATGCATCATTTGAACAATTTAGTGATATATTAAAAAATAAGTATTGAAATGTACTGAAAAGTAAGCTACTATTTAATTAATATTTTGAAGGAGGCATCAAATTTAGACACTATGTACATGATCCGATAACTTTTAAGCTAATTAATTTTATAGCAAAAAAAGTACTCTGCCTGAAGTCAGAGAAATTGGATTAGTCTGTCTATATTTAGTGCCGTGAATATTAAATAATGAACCATATGAAATGTATATATGCGTGGTTTTATTTAATCGCACCTTTTTTAGGCATACGTGTATTAGTTTTTCGTTAAACTAATACGATTAACAATTCGTCCATTTACACACAGGCAGATGCTTGTGTGTTTTTTATTTTTTAGGCTCTGTTACAGCTCGCTATTGATGTTAAACAATCATAAATTTTTTAATACGATAACAGGGCCATTTTAAAATCGGATGGAGTGATTTGTATGTTTATTATAAAAGCAAATAATGTAAGTATTGAATTAAATGGATTAATGATCTTTGAAAATGGTAACTTAGACATTAAAGAAGGCGAACGAGTTGCATTAATCGGAGAGAACGGGATAGGGAAAACAACTTTTATTAATGCATTGATGGGTAGACTACCAATTCAAAAAGGGACTCTGCAAATTGAATTCAAGAAGGATGAAATAGGCTGGTTATTAACTGATGAAAATGAAACTGACCAAATGACAGCAAAAGAGGTAGTGGAATCTGGTGATGAGAAGCTTTTCTTTATCAAAAGAAAAATAGATCTATTATCAAACGATATGTCGAATGAACAAAATGTAATTGAATTTAATGAGTATTTAAGTGAATATCTTGAGTTAAATGGATATGAGTGGGAATCAACGATTGAACAAACGCTTAAAAAATTTCAATTACCGCAATCAATTTGGGAAATACCGTATTCTCATTTAAGTGGTGGTCAGAAAACAAAAGTGAAATTAGCTAAAATTATGTTGAGGCAACCGAGGCTATTAATCATGGATGAACCTACGAACCATTTAGATAGTGAGTCAATTGACTGGTTAACAAATTGGCTAAAATCTTATAGGGGAACAGTGCTTTTTATATCACATGAAAGGCAGTTTATCGATGATGTCGCAACAAAAACTGTTGAATTAACTGAAAATGGAACATGTAAGTATAATGGTGGCTATTCCGAGTATAAAAAGCAAAAAGAACATGAAAGAATAACCAACCAAGCTTTGTATGAAAAGCAAGAGGCAGAGAAGAAGAAATTAATTGAAACAATTAACCAATATAAACAATGGTTCTCACAGTCACATAATGCTGCAAGTGAGCGTGATCCATTTGCGAAGAAACAAGCGGCTAAAAACGCATTGCGATTTAAGTCAAAAGAAAAGGATTTAGAAAGAATTGAGCAACGTAAGGTTGAAAAACCAAAAGAAGTTAAATCAATTTCAACAAAATTTGAAAGTGAATCATTTTCAGCAAAACAAATGATAAGATTTCATCAGGTTTACTTTGGATATGAAATTGAAAAGAATTTATTTGAGCAATTAAACTTTACATTGAATCGAGAAGATCGATTAGCTGTCATTGGAAAAAATGGGTCTGGTAAAACAACTTTTTTAAAATTATTAACTGGATTGTTAGCGCCAAATGAAGGGTCTGTGCGTCATAATCCTCAATTGAAAATAGGTTATTTTATGCAAGAGCTTGAAACACTTAATGAAGATACTACAATTTTAGATGAAATATTATCTCTTCCAAATATGACTGAAACGGAAGCAAGAACGATCCTTGCGTGTTTCTTGTTTAGAAAAGAAGATGTATATAAAAAAATAGGTCAGTTAAGCATGGGAGAAAAATGTAGGGTTGCTTTTGTGAAACTTTATTTTTCCGATTCAAATTTACTTGTTTTAGATGAACCAACAAATTATTTAGATATTCATACTAGGGAAAGAATTGAGGAAGCATTAGCTGTTTACCATGGTGCAGTTGTAGTCGTTTCACACGATCCATTTCTACTAAAGAAAGTATCAAATCGTGTAGTCCACATAGAAAAAGGTACTTTTTATGAATTTAAAGGTTCATATGCGGAATGGAATGGAAGGCAATCAATTACAAACGATCAACAGAGCTTGTTAAATGACCGAACAAGACTTGAACTTGAAATATCAGCAATGATCGCTGAGGAACTTGAGAGTGAAGATGAACATTCCTTCCAACTATCAAAAATTGTTGTACTAAAACAGCAACTTGCAGACATTGAGTTGAAATTGAAAAGTATATAGATAAAGACTTGATTCCAAAATAAAAAAGTGTGTTTCACCAGAAAGGTGGAAACACACTTTTTTTATACACTTGGTAAAGTAAAACCTTCACCAAAAACGTCACGTACATCATGGATGACAACAAAAGCCTTTGAGTCTATACCATGAATAATTTTCTTTAATTCAAAAAGCTCTTGCTTATTAATAATGATATAAAGCGTTTCTTTTCTTTCACCTGTAAAGTGACCTTTCGCTGGAAAAATTGTTACACCACGGTTCATTTCATTCGATACTAATACTGCTATTTGATCTGCTTTGTCAGAAATAACAGTAATCGCTTTTTTAGGGTTCAGACCTTCGATAATATAATCAATGACCTTTATTCCTATGTAAATAGAAATAAGTGTATACATTGTTTTTTCAAAACCTATGACAAAGTAACCACCCGAAACAACAATTAAATCAAATGCTAAAAGTGTTTTACTAATACTCCATCCGAAGTATTGATGAAAAATTTGTGCAATGACAGTAGTGCCGCCTGTTGTACCACCAGAACGAAACACGATACCTAAACCAAGGCCAATGAATAATCCTGCAAAAATAGTTCCTAGTAATGTTTCTTTCGTTGGAACCCCTAAACCTTCAGTTAACCTTATGAATAGAGAGCTTGCTACGATTGAGATGATGGTATAGAGAATAAGCTGCTTTTTTAATAACTTATATCCAAGGATCAAAAGTGTGGCATTTAATATAAACATGACGATACCTGGAGACCATTCAAAAAGGTAATAAGTAATCATTGTAATGCCAATAAATCCACCTTCTGCTAATTTATTAGGAATTGCAAAGAAGTTTATTCCGATTGCAAAGATTGCTGAGCCGATTAGTAGTCCAATTATTTCAATGATGTATTTACGCACCTTTACCCCTCATTTTTAAATAAATTTTAATCATAACTATTATTCTATCTAAACCAATTCATTGAAGCAAAATATTTTTAATTAAATAGATTTCTAGTCATATGATTGTATACGCTTTCATATTTTTATATAGACAAGCTATCTAAGGAGGAATGAAAAATGGTATATGCAACGCCTGGAAAAACTGGTTCATTAATCACGTTTAAAAATCGTTACGATAATTTTATTGGTGGCGAATGGGTCCGACCTGTACGTGAACAATATTTTGGTAATGTAACGCCAGTAACTGGACAAGTATTTTGTGAGGTTGCTAGATCAACTGAAGAAGATATTGAGCGTGCACTAGATGCAGCACATCGTGCAAAAGATAAATGGGGCAGAACAAGCGTCACAGAGAGATCTAATCTTCTACATAAAATTGCAGATCGTATGGAAGAAAATAAGGAATATTTGGCTGTTGCAGAAACTTGGGAAAACGGTAAACCAGTAAGAGAAACACTTGCTGCAGATATTCCATTAGCAATTGATCACTTCCGTTATTTTGCTGGATGTATTAGATCACAGGAAGGATCACTTGGTGAAATCGACGGAGATACTGTTGCATATCATTATAAAGAGCCTTTAGGAGTAGTAGGTCAAATTATCCCTTGGAATTTCCCTATTTTGATGGCGGTTTGGAAGCTTGCTCCAGCTTTAGCAGCAGGGAATTGTGTCGTATTAAAACCCGCGGAACAAACGCCAACTTCAATTCTTGTATTAATTGAATTGATTCAAGACCTATTACCACCTGGTGTAGTGAATGTGGTGAATGGTTTTGGACTTGAAGCAGGTAAACCATTAGCATCAAGTAATCGTATTGCAAAAATAGCTTTCACTGGTGAAACATCAACAGGTCGCTTAATCATGGAATATGCTTCGAAAAATCTAATTCCAGTTACGCTAGAACTAGGTGGTAAATCACCAAATATCTTCTTTGAAGACGTAATGGATAATGAAGAGTTCTTTGATAAAGCACTTGAAGGCTTTACAATGTTTGCGTTAAATCAAGGTGAAGTATGTACATGTCCATCTAGGGCATTAATTCATGAATCGATTTATGAAGAGTTTATGGACAAAGCGATTAATCGAGTAAAAGCTATTAAACAAGGTAATCCACTAAATCCTGAAACGATGATTGGATCGCAAGCATCACAGGAGCAATTAAATAAAATTCTTTCCTATTTTGAAATCGGTAAAAATGAAGGTGCGGAAGTATTGGTTGGCGGTAGCAGAAATGTTCTAGAAGGAGAACTTCGTGACGGATATTATGTGAATCCAACAATCTTCAAAGGAAGAAATGATATGAGAGTTTTCCAAGAAGAAATTTTTGGTCCAGTTGTTTCTGTTACGACATTTAAAACGAAGGAAGAAGCGTTGCAAATCGCAAATGATACTTCTTACGGTTTAGGTGCAGGGGTATGGACACGTGATATGGATACTGCGTACAGATTTGGACGTCATGTAGAGGCAGGTCGAGTATGGGTTAACTGCTATCATGCATATCCAGCACATGCGGCATTTGGCGGTTACAAAAACTCTGGAGTCGGACGTGAGAATCATAAAATGATGTTAGATCATTACCAAAATACAAAAAATATGTTGGTAAGCTATTCACCAAGTAAACTTGGATTCTTTTAAGATAAGAAACACCTTAGCATTTTTTCGCTAAGGTGTTTTTTTGTAACTTTATAGAATAATTATTTCTTAAACGCATTTAAAATACGTAAAATATCTAAGAATAAATTAATAAAGTTTAAATATAGGTCAAATACCGCAGCTGGTACATCTTTTTCAGTGAATGTATCTTTTTTCATTCGAGAAACATCATAAAGAATGTATCCAGAGAAGATCACAACTCCTACCCAAGCTAACACAAGGTAAAATAAATCAGAACCGATAAACATGCCTACTATACTTACTAGAATTAAAGCTAGAAGTGAGAAAAATAGAATACCACCCAAGAAAGTGAAGTCTTTCTTTGTGAAGTAAGTGTATAAGAAAAGGCCTCCAAATAATGCAGATGTAACACCAAATGCGACAATGACCATCATTGCACCCATTGAATCAACATAATAGTCGATAACTGGATAAATACTGATACCCATTAACAATGTAAATAGGTATACAAGCCACATTGGCAACACCATTCCGTAAGCACTTAGGCCTTTACGACGTTTCTTTCCACTACCAAAGATGGACTTGAGAAGTAATGCGACTAAAACAATTAAAGGAATAAATCCAATTGCCATTGCAATGCCTGGCGGTATAAAGAATCCACCTAAACCTGTTCCGATAAATGAGATTAATAAGGCAATAAAGAACCTTGGAAGTACGTGTGTTGTAATTAATGATTTTCCTACTTGCATAAAAAAAATTCTCCCCCTTTATTTCCTTTACTATAGCATGATTAAGCATATCTGAGTATATGTTGACGTGCAAAGTAAGCGGATTCTGACATATTATTCAAGAGACTTCTATTAAAATGATAATAAGAGCCAAAGCGGAGGTGTTACCATGTGGATTGGAGTATCGTGCTTAATCTTATTTGTAGGGGTAATTTCGACATTTCAAATTTTGGTGAATAGAAATTGGAAATGTATCTATACCGCTTATGGTTATCAAAGCTATTTTAAAATCATCGGACAATTAAAACAAAAGGGAATTCCCTATAAAACAAAAATACCAATGAATCTAAGAGTAGGGCGATATTATGACAATACACAGTACGATATTTACGTAAAAAAGGAACTAGAACATAAAGCAATAGAAGCGTTAAATCATCAATAATCAAAATTTTTGTATGATTCATTCATATGTAAATTGATATAAAAACTAAATAACTGTATGATGAATTCATTAGGGTTGATTTTAATTAACTTTAGAAATAAGGGGATTGAATATGGATATCAGAATTAATAAAGAGTTTGTTCTTAATACAGCGAAACAATTACTTGAGTTTAATAGTCCTAGCGGATTTTGTTTTGAAATTATGGAATTAATTCATTCTTGGACTAAAAGCTTAGGTTATCAGTTTGAGACTACGAACAAAGGCTGTGGAGTTATTACAATTCCAGGTAAAAGTAATGATGAAGTAGTTGGCTTATCTGCTCATGTTGATACTTTAGGTGCGATGGTTCGCTCTGTAACTGCAAAAGGCACGTTGAAATTTACTGTAATTGGTGGCCCAATTGTTCCAACATTAGATGGAGAGTATTGCCAAATAAGAACTCGTGATGGCAAAATTTACAGCGGAACGTTTTTATCAACAAGTCCATCAATTCATGTGTTTGAAGATAGTAAAACAAAAAAACGCGACCCTGAAAATATGGAAGTAAGAATAGATGAATGTGTAAAAAATAAAGAAGATGTAATCAATTTAGGCATTGGACCTGGTGATTTTATTTTCTTTGATCCAAAAACAACGATTACAGAAAGCGGATTTATTAAATCTCGTTTTATTGATGATAAGGCAAGTGTTGCTTGTATATTAGGCTTATTAGAACTGTTTAAAAGAGAAAATATTGTCCCAACATATACGACAAAATTATTTATTTCTACTTATGAAGAAGTAGGGCATGGCTCATCATATATTCCTTCTGATATTACGGAGTTAATTTCTGTTGATATGGGATGTATCGGGGATGACTTAAGTTGTACAGAATATGACGTTTCAATTTGTGCGAAAGATTCAGGCGGCCCATATGATTATAATATGACAACTGATTTAGTCAATTTAGCTAAACAAAACGACTTAAACTATGCTGTTGATATTTATCCAATGTATGGATCAGATACAGTTGCAGCACTTCGTGGCGGTCAAGATATTAGGGGCGCATTAATTGGTCCTGGTGTGCACGCCTCACATGGTATGGAACGTACACATTATCAAGCAATGGAAAATACAATGAAATTATTGTATTTATATGTTACAAAGTAAAAAGAGTAAAAGCTGTTTGAGATAGTCTCAAACAGCTTTTTTGTAGCTATAAATTATGATTTATAATTTTAAAAAAAGACAATGTATGCTATTGGTATAATGTCTGATCGCTATTTTTCATACTAGTAAAATACTAATATGTCAAACGCTGAACGCCGTTTAAATCATCGTCATTTCTTAAAACACCATTTGCATTGATTTTCTTCAAGGTAAATGTATAAAAGTAAGAAGAGAGCGCATCATCACGTTTTTTTTCTTTTAGCAAATCTAAAAGTAATTGTTTCGTCCCAGCTCCAACGACGCCATCGACATCCAATTTATGATTTTGTTGGAATACTCGAACTGCAAAATCCGTTCCTTCTGCAAAATAGCCATCAACCCCATTAGTGGAATAACCAAGTTTTGTTAGAGTGTCTTGAAGCCATTCAACCTCACTACCAACACTACCAAGTTTTAAACTAGTTGGGATATCATTTGGCTTTGTGACAACGATACTCCCGGAATCATCATTAAATAGCTGATTAGACACCGCTATGTCATTAAAGGATTGATTAGATGACGTAATGAAAACAGTCGTATTTTTTTGTATGTGATCAAACAACCACTCGACCTCTTCATCATACATTCTTACGCATCCACTACTAGCATAAGTCCCAATTGAAGCTGGGTTACTATTTCCATGTATCGCATAGGTTGTACCCCATGTCCCTTTTGCATTTAATCCTAACCAGCGATTACCTAATGGATTACGTGGGTCACCACCGGGTATGTTCTCTTTATAATAAGGCCTGTTCACAATTTTGTTCACAATTTTAAACTTGCCTTCAGGAGTTAATTCTTGGCTTCTCCCTGTAGCAACTTTAAATTCTTTTACTAGCTTTCCGTTCTCATAAAATGCTAGTCTATTAATCGCCTTATTGATAATAATCAACTGAGAAACTTGTTTTTCTTCCGCAAATGACTGAACAA
The DNA here is from genome assembly GCF_036962205.1 of Bacillus sp. JJ664. NCBI lineage: Bacteria > Bacillati > Bacillota > Bacilli > Caryophanales > Bacillaceae > Bacillus > Bacillus sp. JJ664. The sequence goes on from NZ_JBALMS010000146.1 coordinate 12,363, forward strand.
AGTTAGAACACAAAAAGCATAAAATAATCAAACTAAACAAAAAAACGCGCTTAAACAATTTTTTCCCCCCAACAAAATAAAAAAATAAGTAGCCTTACTATCTTATGTAGGTATGGCTTGTCCTATATAGTGAAACTTAGAAAATAAGAAAAAAGATAGAGGGAAAATAGTGAAAATGTGTAATAGCACTAAAAATGTAAAAAAGAGTTAAAAAATTCCTTATGCTTGATGGTTTAATAAAAACTTTAAAAATGTTGAAATAAGATTCAATTATTTGTATAACTTAACTAAGAACATGAATTGAAGGGGATTAAATTTTGAGAGCAACTATTAAAGATGTAGCAAAGCTTGCAGGTGTGAGCGTTGCATCTATTTCCAGATATTTAAATAATAAAGGTTATATAAGCGATGTTACGAAGGAGAAAATTAAACAAGCAATTCATGAATTGAATTATCAGCCAAATGAAGTAGCTCGTGCATTATTTAAAAGACAGACAAAAACAATTGGTGTGATCATTCCAAATATACGAATTTACTTTTTTGCTGAATTGGTTAATTATATTGAATACTTGGCTAGTAAAATAGGATTTCGCATACTGCTTTGTAATACGGATTATTCTTCTGAAAGAGAAAAAGAGTATTTAGCAATGCTAAAAAATCATCAAATAGACGGCATTATACTAGCTAGTCACACATTACCAGTCGAAAAATATAAGAGTTTACAACTCCCAGTCGTTTCGATTGATCGTTATTTGGATGATACGATACCACTTATTACAAGTGATAATGAGCTTGGAGGAAAACTTGCTGCAGAAAAATTTTATCAAACTGGTTGTAGAAAAGTAGGCTATTTTGGACTTATGAATGATAAACAAAATGTAACAACCATTCGATATGATTCTTTTAAAAGGCATTGTGATGAGTTTGGTTTAGAAGTAATAGCGGAACAACCAGAATATAAAAAAGATATCAATGGACAAAAACATTCGGATTTAGAATTAGTTAGAAATTATTTGTCATCACATAAGAAGCTTGAAGGATTATTTACGGTAGATCCATTAGCATTGGCAGCGATAAGAGTTTGCCAAGAAAACAGGATGAAGATTCCTACTGATTTTCAAATTATCGGTTATGATGATTTAGCCTTTGCAGAAATGACCTTTCCCTCAATCACAACCATAAAACAACCGATTTCGCAACAGGCGGAACACGCCATTGCCAAACTATTACAATTGATGAATGGAGAAGAGGTTCCTAGTCGAACTATTTTACCAGTAGAATTAATTGAACGTGAATCAACAATAAATATTTGATAAGTCTTGCAAATTGAATGTAACTTGTTAAAATAAGATATGTAACCGGTTACCTATCGTTTCATGAGATGGGTAATCAATATAGAAATCAGACCAATTTTGTGCATACGGTTGCTTTAGATGAAACGTAAAGTTGAAACCGTTTGCAAAGAGAAGGGTAAAGGAGATGGAATTATGCTTGAAAATTCTAGTTTTTCAGTTAAACCTGAATTATTTTCAGAAGCAAGTCAATTAATTGATGTACTTCAAATTCAACAGATTACAACTTATTCAAAAGAAAAAAATAAATGTGTGTTTACTGTTAACAAAGGGAATATCACAGTAGAGTTTCCAAGACCTGATATCGTAAGATTAACTGTTAACCATACAAATAAAAATTTCACGCACCATAATAGCTCAATCGAAACATATGAAGGATCTGAGTTTACAATCAGAGAAACTGAAGAACACGTTTTAATGCAAACAACAGAAGTAGAATTTTATCTACATAAACAAAATTGTAAATTTATCATCAAAACTGCTAAAGGTGAAATTTACAGTAACGGTTTTTATTTGACTGAGGAAAGTACGATTTCTCTTATTGGAGCCCAAGAAAATGAATTTATTTACGGATTGGGGGAGAAAAGTGGTTGGTTAAATAAAAAAGGTGAGCGTTTATCAATGTGGAATACGGACGTTTTTGCACCTCATACACCAGATATTAGTGAGTTGTATGAATCAATTCCTACTTACCTATCATTTACATCAAATTATTCTTTTGGTTGTTTTTTAAATAATACCGGCCGTACGATTTTTGATTTTAAAAATCGCAAGGATGAACACAAATTAGAAACAGAAACAGGTATTATTGATCTGTTTATCTACACTGGACCATCGATGAAAGAAGTACTTGAGCAACATACCTTTATGACTGGACGTCCGTATCTTCCACCAAAATGGGCACTTGGTTATCATCAATCAAGACATAGCTATCAAAATGAAGAGGAATTAAAATATATTGCTGATTCTTTTGAAAATCTTGAAATTCCAGTGGATGCAATTTTCTTAGACATCTTATATATGGACGGATATAGAGTATTTACGTTTGATAAAGAACGTTTCCCAAATTATGAAACATATCTACCTCAATTACTTGAAAAGGGAATTCATATTGTACCAATCGTAGATCCAGGTGTGAAAGTTGCTGGTCAATATGATGTTTTCATAGATGGTGTCGTAAAAGATGCATTTACTAAAATGCCAGATAAATCACTTTATATTGGTGATGTATGGCCAGGTAAAAGTGCATTGCCAGATTTTAGTCAGCAGAAAGTAAAAGACTGGTGGGGAGAATTACACGAGTTTTATACAAAGCTAGGTATTAAAGGAATTTGGAATGACATGAATGAGCCAGCCATATTCAATGAATCGAAAACGATGGATTTAGACGCTGTTCATGACAATGATGGAAATCCAATTAGCCATAAAGAATATCACAATTTATATGGTTATGAAATGAGTAAAGCTACTTCAATCGGTATTCAAAAGTTAACAAATGAACGTCCGTTCGTACTAACTAGAGCAGGATATGCAGGCATTCAAAAATACGCAGCAGTATGGACAGGTGATAATCGTAGTTTTTGGGAGCACTTAGCGATGACGATTCCAATGTGCTTAAATCTTGGATTATCTGGCGTTACATTCTCTGGTCCAGATGTTGGTGGATTTATGAATGATACAGAAGCAGAGTTATTGACTCGATGGATCCAAATGGGTACTTTTTTACCTTATTTTAGAAATCATTGTTCAATTGGAATGGATCGACAAGAACCTTGGGTTTTTGAAGAGAAATATACAGATATAAATAGAGATTATATTCAAATGCGTTACGAATGGATGCCATATCTGTATCAACAATTTATTGAAGCAGAAAAAACAGGTCTACCAGTTATGCGTCCATTAGTACTTGAATACCCAACAGATGAACGTACATTTGACATGAATGATGAATATTTAGTAGGAGAAAACTTATTAGTTGCACCGATTGTTACACGCTCGGCGAGATCACGCTCGGTTTATTTACCAGATGGCATTTGGTACGATTACTGGACTGATCAAGTATTTGAAGGCGGAAAAGATAGTTTAATTGATGCGCCATTAGACAAAATACCATTATTTTTGAAAGCTGGAAGTATCATTCCTTTAACAAATAAAAAGAAAAAAGCGAATCAAAATGATGATGAACTTTACTTACATCTGTATTCACAAGAAAGTGGTAATGTAAAAACAGTCATATTCGAAGACGATGGACTGACAATGAATTATCAAACAGGAGAAAGATTTGAATTGCATGTAAATGTAGATTTTAATCATGATTCAGTTAACGTTAAGCTTGAAAATAAAGGAGATTTTAAACCAAGCTGGAATAAAATCACGGTCTTTTTACATGGAACGAATAAAGAATTACGCATCGAAGGGCATTTAGAATTCGAGGCAAGATCAGGTAAGGAGCTAATGTAATGGAGAAAAAATGGTGGCATAATAGCGTCGTTTATCAAATATATCCAAGAAGCTTTATGGATAGTAATCAAGATGGGATCGGTGACTTAAACGGTATTATTGAAAAGCTTGATTACTTAAAATTACTAGGAATAGATGTTATATGGTTAAGCCCAGTATACAAATCTCCTAATGATGATAATGGCTATGACATTAGTGATTATTGTGACATTATGGAAGAATTCGGAACGATGGAAGATATGGACCGATTAATTTCTGAAGCAAATGATAAAGGAATTAAAATTGTAATGGATTTAGTGGTCAACCACACTTCCGATGAGCATCCATGGTTTATTGAATCTCGAAAAAGTAAAGATAATCCGTATCGAGATTATTATGTTTGGCGAGATCCAGTTCAAAATGCAGAACCAAATGGTCTACAATCTGTTTTTAGTGGTAGTGCGTGGGAATTTGATGAAGAGACTGGACAATATTTTCTTCACTTATTTAGTAAGAGACAGCCTGATTTAAATTGGGAAAATCCGAAGGTTCATGAAGAAGTATATAAAATGATGAATTTTTGGCTAGATAAAGGCATTGGTGGTTTCCGTATGGACGTTATTGATTTAATCGGAAAACTGCCAGATCAAGAGATTACCGGGAATGGACCTAAGCTTCATCAATATTTACAAGAAATGAACGCAAAAACATTTGGAAATCATGATGTACTAACTGTAGGAGAAACTTGGGGTGCAACACCTGAAATCGCAAAATTATATTCTGACCCAGAACGTAATGAGTTAAGTATGGTCTTTCAATTTGAACATATTAGTTTAGATCAACAAGAAGGAAAAGAAAAGTGGGATTTAAAGCCACTAAATCTACTTGATTTAAAAGCTGTATTTCATAAATGGCAAACGCAGTTAGATGGAAAAGCTTGGAATAGCTTATTTTGGAATAACCATGATTTACCTCGTATCGTTTCTAGATGGGGAAATGATAAGGTGTATCGAAAAGAAAGTGCGAAGATGCTAGCAACAATCCTACACTTAATGCAAGGTACACCTTATATTTATCAAGGCGAAGAAATTGGTATGACGAATGTTCGATTTGATAAAATAGCTGATTATGATGATATTGAAACTCGTAATATGTATCACGATCGTATATCAAAAGGATATGCTCATGAAGAAATTATGGAATCTATTTATACTAAAGGAAGAGATAATGCTCGCACGCCAATGCAATGGTGCGAAAGTGAGCATGGCGGTTTTACGAGCGGAACACCGTGGCTTTCATTGAATCCTAATTTTATAGAAATTAATGTGGCAGAATCGATCAAAGACCAATCTTCTATTTTTCACCATTATCGCAAGCTAATTGACCTAAGAAAACAATTGCCAGTTATTGTTTACGGTTCTTTTGACATGTTAGCTGAAAATGATGAAAAAGTATTTGCTTATAAACGTGAATTAGAAGATGAAAAACTGTTAATCGTTGCTAACTTTACAAGTAATAAAACAACATTCAAGTTTACAGAACAATATGAGGATGCAACAATATTACTCAGTAACTATGAAAATTCTGGAATACAGCTCGACTCAATCGACCTTAGACCTTTTGAAGCGATTGTATACAAATTAAATTGTAAATAAATTAAAAATTGTTTGACATTTATTTTGTCAGTCGTATATGATGTTAATATCAAATAAAAAGGGAGGTAGGTTGAAATGATGATTGTAAAAATAAAAGTAAAAAAACACTACAATTTAATAATGAACATGAACCCTATCTCTGCGCAGGACGGACCACGTTAAAACGTATTATTTAATGACAATCTAGCCATGGGTTTATATTCCCCATGGCTTTTTTGTGCCAAAAATAAGCTAATGTTTATTTTGGTACAGAAGATTTTTTATGGCCATGGGGTATGGAAAATATTCCCATGGCTTTTTTTGTCAAAAATGTGGAGGGTTGCGTAGAGAATAGGTTGATTGATACAAAGGAGGTACAATATTGTTACGAATTTTAAGTTATGTTTATAGGCACAAATTATCATTATTTATTGGATCATTATCAATGTTACTAGTAATTGGGGTAGACCATTTAATCCCTTACTTACAAATGGTGTTAGTAGATGACGGTATTATTAAAAAAGACGGATCGGTGATTCTTCCAATCATTGGTGGGATTTTAGCAATTACTTTAATTAAGTCAGTTCTTGGTTATGTAAAAGAATATTTATATGATTTAGTTGGCGCGAAAGTACATGAAGATATTAAGAACGAAATGTTCCAACATATTCAAAGTTTTGAGTTTAAATACTTTGATTCTATGAATACTGGCGAATTACTTTCGAGAATCGGTGAAGATGTAGAGAATATTTGGCAAACAATTGGCTTTGGTTTGCGATTATTCGTAGAAAACATCATTTATTTTGTGGCTAGTACAATTATTTTATTTATTATTGATTGGAGATTAGCTCTGATTTGTTTAGCAATTATGATTCCAATCGGATATATGGGTACTCGATTAAATCGATTATTAAATGCAGGATACGGTAAGATTAGTGACCATACTGCTGAAATTAATACAACTGCTCAACAAAATATCGCTGGGGTAAGATTAGTAAAAGCATTTGCCAGAGAAAAACATGAAACATTGAAATTTTTAAAAATGAATCGTGGTTACTATGATTTAAATATGGCTCAAGCGAAAACAATGCGTAAATATTTTCCTTCAATTGAGTTTTTAACAAATATTGCCTTAGTCGCTATGATCATTGTTGGTGGTTATTTTGTACTTCAAGATACGATGACGCTTGGTGAGTTAGTTGCATTTAGTGGTTATATTTGGAACTTAATTTGGCCAATGAGAATGCTAGGTTGGTTGACGGATATCCTTTCTAAAAACCAAGCATCTGCTAAGAAGATTTTTGAAATTTTAGATCGTAAAACAGAAATTAAAAATAAACCTGACGCTTATACACCAAGTCTTGTTGACGGTTCAGTGGAGTATAAAAATGTTAGTTTTAAATATAATGATGAAATGGTCTTAAAAAATATTAATCTATATATTCCAAGTGGAAGCAAAGTAGCGATTATGGGTACAACGGGAGCGGGTAAGTCATCAATCCTACACTTAATTGGACGTTCTTATGATGTGGCAGAGGGAGAATTATTAGTAGACGGGGTTAATGTGAAAGATTTTAACTTAACAAGCCTTCGTACAAATATGTCATTAGTATCACAAGATACATTTTTATTCTCTGACACGATTGAAAATAATATTAAACTAGGAAATCCTGAAGCAACAATGGATGAAATTCGAGAAGCTTGCCGTATTGCATGCTGTTTAGATTTCATTGAAGAGCTTGAAGAAGGATTTAGTACAGAAATTGGAGAACGTGGAATCGGATTGTCAGGTGGACAAAAACAAAGGATTTCAATTGCACGTGCACTATTACGTAAAGCACCGATTTTAGTACTTGATGATGCAACTTCAGCGTTAGATATGGAAACAGAGTATGAATTATTACACAACTTAAATAAACGTTTTTCTCATAGTACAACATTCATTATTGCTCACCGTATTTCAGCAGTAAAAAATGCTGATATGATTCTGTTTGTTGAAAATGGAGAAATAGTTGAAAAAGGTAATCATAAAGAATTACTTGCTCTTAAAGGAAAATATTATGAAGTATATGAGGAGCAGTTTAAAGATTTTGAAACAGTAGAAAGCGGGGTGGTCTAATTGGCACAGAATACTATAAATCGTGATGAAGACCAACTGAATCGTAGTAAAGTCGAGATCATTCTCAGACTTGGAACTTATTTACAACCTTATAAATTTAAAACTTTTTTAGTTATTTGCTTAATGTTATTTGTTATGATCGTTGGTATTTTAAACCCGTACTTATTGAAAGTAGCAATTGATACGAATATCAAAAATAACGATGTAAAAGGTCTTATGGTGATCGGTGGCGTTTTACTTGCTTTTAATTACTTAGCAATGATTTCATCAAGAATTCGATGGACAATGATTAGTTCTGTTACAAATAACATCTTGGTGAATATTCGACATGAACTATACACACATATTCAAAAACTATCATTTACATTTTTTGATAATCGCCCAGTTGGTAAAATTTTAGCTCGTGTAATGGGTGATGTTAACGCACTTCAAAACTTATTTAACCAAAGTATCCAGACATTAATTCCAGAATTATTAAGCTTAGTCTGTGTTACGGTTGTGATGTTTATTTTAAATGTTAAGCTAGCTTTAGCGTCGGTTTTAATCCTTCCTTTTCTTGCAGCTGCAATGTTTTACATTGAAACTCGTGCTAGGAAGAGATGGGATGTATATCGTAAAAAGCGATCAAATCTAATCGCCTTTATTCATGAAGATTTTTCGGGAATCAAGGTTGTTCAATCTTTTGCGAAAGAAAAGGATAAAGAAAAAGACTTTAAAGAAAAAGTTTCTGAATTAATGGGAGCATTCATGAAGGCAGTTAAACTAAATGACTTTTTCTGGCCTTTAGTTGAACTTTCATGGGGAATCGGAACAGTAGTTGTATTCTATGTTGGGTACAAACTAGTAATGAGCGAAGAAATTGAAGTAGGTACGTTAATTGCCTTTTCAATGTACATCGGAATGTTCTGGCGTCCAATTATGAACTTATCAAACTTCTATAATACTTTAATTTCAAACTTCTCTGCGGCAGATCGTATTTTTGATATTATGGATATTGATCCAGATATCATTAGTCAAGAAAATGCACAACCAATCGGTCATATTAATGGAGAAGTTAAATTTAATAATGTCACTTTTGGTTATGATGAAAATTCAACAGTACTAAGAAATGTTAATTTTACAATCAATCCTGGTGAAAAGATTGCCCTAGTTGGAGCTACAGGTGCTGGTAAAACAACAATTGTTTCCCTATTAAGTCGTTTCTATGATCCAATAAATGGTGAGATATTAGTA
>NZ_JBALMS010000146.1:21216-21615 GCF_036962205.1 Bacillus sp. JJ664
ACTTCATTATGAAAATGGAGCAAGGCTATGACACAGACGTAAATGAACGAGGGTCAAGACTTTCTTTAGGTCAAAGACAATTAATTTCATTTGCAAGAGCACTACTTGCCAATCCGAGAATCTTAATTCTAGATGAAGCAACTTCTAATATTGATACACATACAGAAAAACTTGTACAAAATGGTATTGAAACATTATTAGAAGGCAGAACCTCATTCGTTATTGCACACCGACTATCAACAATTCGTGATTGCGACAAAATCATGGTAATCGGTAATGGAAATGTTGAAGAAAGTGGCACACATGAACAATTACTACAATTAAAAGGTCACTACTACAAACTATACATGGCACAATATAGCTTCATTAATGATGGAGCATAAAAAGAAAAAGAGCAAA
>NZ_JBALMS010000147.1:0-3697 GCF_036962205.1 Bacillus sp. JJ664
ATATTTAAAATTATTCAATATATTTTGACCTAATGACAAAAACCCTTGGACCTAATGGTTTCAAGGGTTTTATGTTAAGTCTTTAAATAGACGATACACTTATCTTCCATAATGTTGATGTAATTGTTCCATACATTCCATCCAATTAGGAATTTTTTCATTTTCAACTTCCCAATTTATTTTCTCTAATTCATCTGCAATGTTTCTTGATATTTTCATAGCCTTTAAATGATTCCCATTATTTCGGTATTTTTTCATAAATTCCTTATTTTCCCAAACTGTTAAAGTCCAGTATGTCAATAAATCCTCATTTCTTACTGAAGAATGTATTAAGCCCTCTGCTTTTTTTAATTGCTGATTTGATTGAAATGTATGTAAAAAAAATAGTGGTAACTTTCTTTTTCCTCTTAAATGTAATCTCGTAACTGAAATAAACATATCTTACCTCTTTTTTTAAGTTTTAAAAGAAAATTAAGTTCGGTAATCGAATGATTACTAGATTAATTGAATATTGTGCTTAGATAATAAATCCTTAAAAGCTGGTCTTTCATTTCCATCTCTTCCAACAACATGTGTTGCTGTTATTAAAGAGTTCAAAACAGCTTCTTCAGTAGCCTCTCCAATTGCTCTAAAGGCTAAATCAATATCTTCTTCATGGATAACTGGAATTGAAATACAATCAGTGGTTTTTTCATGTGGTATTCTAGTTGCTGTTGAAAATCCAATGACTACTTCTCCGCTACCAGTTGTTATAATTGAACCCGTTCGTGAAAGCCCTGTAATCGCTCTTTTTATAATTCGATTTAGCTGCCTTTCCGACACTGGAAGATCAGTTCCTACGATGATAATAATCGATCCTTTGTCTTGTTCCTCTCGTGATTCAAGAATTGCTTTACTTAATTCTTCCCCAACTGCCTTTCCATTTACTTTTAAATCACTCAAAATACCAAAATTAGTTAATACTAAAACACCCATTGTATAATTCCCATGTTCCAAGTTCATGAGTCTTGAAGATGTACCAATACCACCTTTTAATGAATAGCAAAGCATTCCAGTACCTGCTCCAACTGTACCCTCTGTAACATTTGTTGATGTATTGTTTAATGCTTCTATCACATGATTTTTTGTAATATGTCTAGCACGAACATCATTTAAATGCATGTCATTACATTCGCACACGATTGGATTAACCGTTCCCGTTGTTCTTCCTATTTCAGGATTATGATCTAGCATGTATTCGATTAATGCATCGGCAGCTGTACCTATACTTAATGTATTTGTTAAAATAATTGGTGTTTCTAATGTACCTAATTCATTTATTTGGATTGTTCCCATCGTTTTACCAAATCCATTAATGATATGTGATGAAGCGATTAACTTCTCCTTAAAAATATTCTCTTGGTGAGGGAGGATTGCTGTTATACCTGTTTGAATGTCCCCATCACTGAGTGTAACATGACCAACTGTAATCCCTACAATGTCAGTTATAGAGTTGTTTTTACCAGTTTCTAATTTTCCTATTTTCACACCATAGTCTCTAATTCGTTTTTGATGATACATACATTTTCCTCCATACTTTCAACAAACTTGTTCTACCTATTCTTCTACAAAATGATCTCGAATTGACTTAATCAAAAGTACATTTCACCAAGTGCTAAATTAATGATGAAAATGAATTAATCCTCCGTACTATCTTTTAGATTCTATTTTCTACTATTACAACCCTGCCTATTAAAAAAGAAAAAAATGAGTTACCTAGGCAACTCATTCTTACAATATCTATTTCGTATCAAGTTTTTTAGTTTTTACTTTTTAAACGAAGTTAGTTTCAAAACTATTTTCATAAACTCCTCGTAAGATGAAAAGTACTTGTTGCGATGGTTATACCACTTTCGAATCGTTTCTAACACCCAAAACGGTACACTAGTCCCATCAATTAAGTGATAGTAATCGTCGTAAGCTTTTTTCAAATGCTCCCATCTAAAATCATTTCCGGTTTGATTATATTCTGATATATCTAGTATTTTTGCTCTACCATTTTGTAACAATATATTTTTCAAATGTATATCACGTGGATTTAACTCCTTATTTCGTACAAATTCTCTAGCAGCTTCCACATCATCTATTACTTGTTGGGGAACGTGAATACCGAGTAAAATGCAGTCAAATAGTGTTTTCCCTTCCTCATAACTTAAAACAAGGAAATGATCATTTGATGCAAAACACTTTGAAAAAAATGGCGAGTCTCCGATCATATGATATATATTCTCTTCAACTTTTATTTTATGTACTTTGTCTTTTGCATAAACTTTAAATGCATACTCTGGAGCAAAAAATGATTGAAAGACTGCTGCATCAGTTCCCACACCGATACATTTTAAATCATCGGAATCACCACAAATTGTTACAGGTTCATTGTTAGGATTTGATAAAACTGTTATTTTTGAGAGTGAATCAATTGCAACTTCCCACTTATTTTCCACATTTTCACTCCCTTCAAATTCACTTACTTTATCATTTACTTATTCTAGTTAAAAACTTCTAATTCATTTTTAATTATATTTTAATATTATTATAAACGTAAAAAGGTCTAAAAACCAAATATTAAGGACTGATTTTTCGATTTACTCTATTTTATGTTCGCATCTTGTTGACAGTATATGTATTTTAATTACAGTCTATTTCTAACAAAAATAACTTTAGCGTTCTTCCTATAGCATTCTTTACATGAAACCGAATAAGCTTTTATAAAACTACAAAGCTGAAAGTGGTGATTTGTATAGCCTATATATTTGATCAAGGTCATTTTCTAGATGAATTGACAACTTCTATTAGTTTGAGAAATAAAGGTTTAAATTATGGATTAGGATTTTTTGAAGGAATCCGCGCTTTTTGGAATGAAGAGCAGCAACAATTATATGTTTTTCGATTATATGAACATTATTTACGCTTTTTCCACTCAGGCAGGTCAATACATATGGATATCCCGTTTTCACCAACGAATTTAGCTGAGTGCACGATTCAATTATTACGTTTAAACAATGTACGAGAAGATACGTATATACGCCCAATCTGCTTTAAAGGAAGCAATACTCTAAGGCCTAACTTAACTGATCCTTATAACCGAGTGATGATCTATGAAACAGTTAGTCACTATTTACCACAAAAAGAGCTAAAAGTTTGTATTTCATCTTGGATCAGAAATGGAAGCAATATGATCCCTCCCCAAGCGAAAACAACTGGTGGATATATGAATTCGGCTTTAGCAACAGCCGGAGCTATTTTAAATGGTTATGATGAAGCCATTTTCTTAACTGAGGAAGGAAATGTAAGCGAAGGTCCAGGTGAAAATATATTTTTGGTACGTAATAATCAACTTATTACGCCCCCTCTATCTGATGACATATTGGCAGGAATCACTCGTGAAACTGTAATGACTTTAGCAGAAAATATTTTCCACATGACCGTTAAGGAACAAAGCATTTCTCGAACTGAACTATATTCGGCAGACGAAGTCTTTTTTACCGGAACTGCAATTGGCATTAAACCAATTATTGAAATTGATCGAAGAATGATTGGTTACGGACAAGAAGGAGAAATTACAAAACAGATACGAGAATTGTATAATCAAATTACTATGGGAAAACATCCTAATTTTATGAAATATTGTACACCTGTTTATTAAATGCTATTAAGG
>NZ_JBALMS010000148.1:0-8044 GCF_036962205.1 Bacillus sp. JJ664
ATGAATGATTAAACGAAATAAAAACTAGTGACTCCCATTACACTCACGAAACGTAATTCAATACTTTTACGAATTGGTAAGATTGTACTTACATGTTATTTCATATTAGGTCTAATTAATTATTAGAATTTTCTTAATAGTAAGATATAATATTTGTAAATTTTGGAAAAGGTGGCGATGAGTATAAAAGCGCTTAAATCAATTTTAATCTGGGGATTAATTGCTGCACTTGGAGCAGCAGGATTTGCGGTGATGGCCTTAAATAGCGGAGAAAGTATTAATGCAATTTGGCTTTTAACAGCAGCAGTTTCTGTTTATGCAATTGCTTACCGTTTCTACAGTAGGTTTATTGCGAATAAGGTGTTTCAGCTCGATGACAAACGTAAAACACCCTCTGAAATACATAACGATGGAAAAGACTATGTTCCGACAAATAAATGGGTGCTCTTTGGACACCACTTTGCGGCCATAGCCGGTGCAGGGCCATTAGTTGGTCCAATTCTTGCAGCGCAAATGGGTTATTTACCTGGAACACTCTGGATTGTCGTAGGTGTTGTTTTAGCCGGAGCTGTTCAGGACTTTATTATTCTTTTCGGTTCCATGCGCCGAGATGGTAAGTCACTCGGTGAAATGATTAAGGACGAAATGGGACGTGTAACAGGAATTATTTCAATGATTGGTATTTTAGGAATTATGGTTATTTTATTAGCCGTATTAGCATTGGTGGTTGTTAAAGCATTAGTAGGAAGTCCATGGGGAATGTTTACCATTGCTGCTACCATTCCAATCGCTATTTTTATGGGAATTTATATGCGTTATATTCGCCCAGGGCGTGTCGGGGAAGCTTCTCTAATTGGTATTGTATTGTTGCTTATTTCACTATTCTTCGGACAAACAGTTGCTGAAAACCCAACATTAGCAGCTATGTTTACCTTTAAAGGTGAAACAATTGCTATTATGATGATTATTTATGGATTTGTAGCATCTGTTTTACCAGTTTGGCTTCTTCTAGCACCACGTGACTATTTGAGTACATTTTTAAAAATTGGTACGATCCTTGGCCTAGCGTTAGGAATCATTATTGTTGCACCAAACCTTGAAATGGCAGGTGTTACAAAATTTATAGACGGTACAGGACCAGTTTTTGCAGGAAATCTCTTCCCATTTTTATTTATTACAATTGCCTGTGGTTCAGTTTCTGGGTTCCATGCGTTGGTTTCCTCAGGTACAACCCCTAAAATGATAGAACGTGAGTCACATGCTCGTCCGATTGGATATGGAGCAATGCTGACAGAATCTTTTGTTGCGGTGATGGCAATGATTGCGGCCTGCGTTTTGACACCTGGTGTTTACTTTGCGATTAATAGTCCTCCTGCTTTAATCGGAACTGATGTTGTCCAAGCTGCTTCAACAGTTTCGAGCTGGGGCTTTACTATCACTCCTGATGATTTAAAAACACTCGCAAATGACGTTGGGGAGCAAACCATTCTTTCAAGAACTGGCGGTGCACCGACGCTTGCAATCGGTATGGCTGTAATATTCTCCAAAGTCATCGGTGGAAAGGCCCTAATGGCATTTTGGTACCATTTTGCTATCCTTTTTGAAGCACTTTTTATTTTAACTACGATTGATGCAGGTACACGTGTTGGACGTTTTATGATTCAAGATCTTATCGGGACTGCTTATAAGCCTTTTGCTAGAACGGATGCTTTAATTCCTAATATTATCGCAACCGCTCTATGTGTAACTTTTTGGGGTTATTTCTTATACCAAGGTGTTATTGACCCGCTTGGAGGAATTAATACACTATGGCCGTTGTTCGGTATTGCTAATCAAATGTTAGCTGCTATTGCCCTGCTACTCGGTACGACGATCCTCTTTAAAATGGGCAAAAAAGCATATGTCTGGGTAACATTGCTTCCAACAACATGGCTGTTAATCGTCACTCTAACTGCAGGCTGGCAAAAATTATTTCATGAAAATCCTAAAATTGGATTCCTTGCCCACGCTAACATTTTTAAAGAGGCCTATAATGATGGAAAAGTACTAGCACCTGCGACATCGCCGGCACAAATGAAACAAATTCTGATAAATGATTATCTTGATGCCACATTATGTGTTATTTTTATTGCAGTTGTCATTACAGTCTTAATTTCAGCAATCAGGATTTGGTTTAAAGTTATTACAAACAACAAATTACCGTTGCATGAGACGCCTCCTGTACCTCGCGACGGAGGAGATTTTACAAATTATGCTTAACAAGTTAAAGGAAATCTTATCGTATAGAAAACAATTCCTTAGTCTTCTTGTCGGCGTTCCAAGCTATGAAACATACGTGGAGCATATGAAAAAGTGCCATCCCGATGATTCTGTGAAATCTAGAAAGGAATTTTTCTGTGAGGCTCAAGAAGCCCGTTACAACGCTAAAGGCGGTAAGGTTTCTAGGTGCTGTTAACAAAAAATTCAAGTTATTCGTTTCTTTATACTAAGAATAAAGATAGTAAGAATATTCACCCCTTACTATCTTTACTCTTATTTTTTTATTTATCTTTATTTAGTTTTTGAACATCCAAATAAAATTTCAATTTTAATGTGCCCTATTCTAAGGATAGTTTTTTTATCAATGGGAAATATGAAAATGATATCAAAACGTGATAAGGAGAATGAAAAATGAACAAAGAATTAAGTAATGAAGATTTTCATATTGCACATTTGACTGATGATGCGAAAAGTAAAATAGAAAACTTGGAAGATGAGTTAAGCGTTACATTAGTTGCTTATGAGTGTGAAAAGTGAAGAATTAAAATACCTAAGAATAAAAAAGAGAATCTACATTAGATTCTCTTTTTCCAACTAATAAGCCTTTCCACTAACTACATAACTATAGTTGCTATAAATTTTCTTACCATTCACTATTCGGTAGGATTTCATTTTATAGTAATAGACTGCATTTTTCGTTACCTTATAATTTGTATAACTAACAGTTGTATTTGTAGAAGTCGTTGATAATTTTGTATAGGTTCCAGCATTACTAGTTCCACTATATATTTCGTACCCGCTAGCTTCGCTTACTTTGCTCCATGTTAGTTTGATTGAAGAACTGCTTGCTCTTGTTGCCTTTATATTTGTCGGTGCTGCTAAGACCGGTGCAGCTCCAACAATAGTTGAATATGAACTATAAACTTTTGTTCCATTATTGTTGCGATATACTTTTATTTTATAATAATAAGTTCTTCCTGTTGTTAAGCTTCCGTTTATATAACTATTTGAATTCCCGCTAAGTGTTGTGATTTTGCTGAACGTACCTGTCTTTGAAGTTGATCGGTATATTTCATATCCACTCGCCTCACTAACTTTTCCCCAGGTTACTTTCACTTTATTGTATCCCGCCGTAGCTACTTTAGATGAGGTAATAGAAGCCAAAACTGGTTTAGAAAATACGACATTGGAAAACGAACTATATACTTTTTTTCCATTATAAATTCGGTATGTTCTTATTTTATAATAATAGTTTTTATTAGGAGTTAGATTCGTATTCGTATAGCTTAGTGTCGAGCTATACTTAAGCGAAGCAATATTACTATAAGTACCTGAAAGTGCAGTTGATCGATAAACCTCATATCCATCTGCTTCTCCTACTTCATTCCAACTTACTTTTACTTTATTAAACCCAGCTACCGTTGCCTTTGGTGCCGTTATAGTTGGTAATACTGGTTTTGCACTTACAATAGATGAGAATGGGTTGTAAACTTTGATTCCATCAATTAGTTTATACGCTCTTACTTTATAATAATACGTTGTTCCGGATGTTAGATTCTCATTTAGATAACTTGTACCATTTCCGTCAATATATGGAGTTAGATTAGTATAAGCCCCTGTCATAGATGTAGCACGGTACAACTCATAACCAACTGCGCCACTGACTTCATTCCAGCTTATTTGTACGCTATTAAAACCTTCTACTGTAGCTTTTAGTGTAGAACTTGGACCCAAAGCAGGTTTTCCACTATAAATTGAGGTAAAAGGACTGAAAATTTTATCTTGATCAATAATTTTATATGACCTAACTTTATAATAATAAGTTTTCCCAGTATCTAGGAACAAATCAGTGTACTGACTGGTAGTTCCAGTTTGGACTTCCATTCCGTAATTGAACGGACCATCAATCGTTGTACTTCTATAAATTTCATAGCCCGAAGATCCGCTCACTTGATCCCAGTTTATAGATAGTTTGTTGTAATCAACAGAAGCAATCTTTATATTTAATGGAATATCTGGAGTTTTTTCAAATCTAGCATAAAGTTTTATATCTTGTTTAATAGGTGTATATACTTCAAATTTTGATTGATAATTTTTGTCAGTAAACCATCCTATAAAAGTATAGCCTTCTTTAACGGGTGCTTCTTGATTCGAGATATTAGCCCCATAGTATGTGACCTCTTGTGCCAATGGATTTCCATCCCCATCAAAGTATGAAACAGTGTACTTGTTTATATCATATTTTGCGGTAATCGTTACATTAGATTTTATTGATGAAAAGTCCCTATCCCATCCAATGAATGTTTGTCCTTCTCTAACTTGAGCTTCTGGTGCAGTTGCGGTATCACCCTCTAAAACTTTTTCTGTTTTTAAAACTGTTCCATCATTACTTTTAAACGTAACAACATATTCTCTTTTGACTGTAATACTAAAATCACTTCTTAAACCATCATAATAGACTGGTACATATTGATACCCTAGATAATTATTAGAAAATCCTTTTATCATATCTTTTGTAACATCTACTTCAAACTCATTTCCAAAATTCGATCTAACTGTTAACACTGCTCCAGTGGGGTCGACTTCTTCTCCTAGTGCATAGACCGTTTTTAATGGTTTTGTTTTGATTTCAGAATAAATATTTTCTTCGTTACCACTAAATGTAGTATTTCTTAATTTTGGAAGCTTGAAATCTTTTGAATTATCAATTTCCCAAATAGAATTAAAATCGAAATTTTGATAGGAACTAATTTGTTTCATTTCTTCTAAAGTTTTCCGCTCGGTGCCTTCTTCAGAACCCGTACCAACAGCATGTGTATTATTACTAAAAAAGTAGCTATTCTCAATTATGCCTTCATAATTCGCTGCAATTGCACCTGAATTGTTATAATTCGAACTAATAATTCTACCTGAATTGTAACTATTTTGAATTGATGAATCTTCACCATGACTAATGATTCCAGCCGTATCAATACTACCTCTTATACTTCCAATATTATAACTATCGCGTACATGTGAAGATGATGACCATCCATAGATCCCACCTGCCCAGTTTCCTACGATATTACCTGCATTATATGACTGCGAAGTGTAAGAATTAGTTACTGTTCCTACAATTCCACCTACACTCCATGCCCCAATAATTTGTCCAGTATTATAGCTATTTAAAATGGATGAATTTGAGTTCAAAGAACCGACTAAACCTGCCACATTACCGGACTTTATCGTACTGTTTATACTTCCGTGATTTGCACTTTTTTTAATTGTAGTAGTAGATGCTGAACCAGAAATTCCACCACCATTTGAATAGGAAGTTGCTGTCGTTATATTTCCTTTATTATAACTGTCACTAATTGTTACATTGTTACTCGTACCAGTAATTCCACCTGCTGTATTACCATTTGAATTATCTTTATTGATATCACCTAAATTATAAGTATTCAAGATATCTGTCCAACTAACCTTACCGGCTATTCCGCCTGTAGTACTTTTCCCTTTTATCTCGGCAGTATTATAACTATTTGAAATCACTGAATGTACACTTGTTGAACCAGAAATTGATGCGATTAAGCCCCCAGCATAGCTATTTGTATATGAAAAAGCATGTACTGGATTATCATTATATGAATTCGTTATTACAACGTTCGTCCCGTAACCAATCAATCCACCCGCAAAAACATTACTGTTAGCAGTATCAAGTGATGTACTTTCTGCATCAATCGATCCATTTACTAAACCAAGATTTACGATCTTTGAATTCAAAGAATAACCGATTAAACCTGTATAAATTTCTTGATCAGAAACAATATTTATATGCAGACCAATGATTTTAAATCCGTTTCCATCTAAAATCCCTTTGAAAGGGCTACTCTTTGACCCAATCGGTTCCCATCCAGATCCATTATGATCATACTTGCCTCCGCTACTTGTAGCCGTAGTCAAATCAATATCATTCATTAATATGTATTTACCACTTAAATTGTTTCGGATATTATGTAAATCTACTTCACTATATATCCCAATATATCCCTCAGGGACCTGTGTCAGTGAAGTCACAGTTTCTGTTAAACCTGCAGCACGAACTTTCGTTTGAATATTTACAGGAGTTAACTGCAAACATAAAAAAATTATTAATAACCAAGCTGTCTTCTTCAAATGTAATTTCCCCTTTTGCTTTTACCATGTTGCGTAATAATTTTTCTATAATGATTTGTATAAACTTAACACTAGGCTAACCTTATTATTTTAACATAGTTTTATAGAGTATTAAGTAGTAACAATTGACTAGGTATTATGTACTGACAGACCTACTCAAGATTTTTTTGAACAACAAAAAGAGAGTTGTTCACATTAAGAACAACTCCCTACTAACCATTTTATTCTAGTCTTTCTGTATAAAGTAAGGACCTAAACCGCTTTCATATGTCATTATAAAAGTCCATTTAGAATCCCATATTGATCATTCCAGTCTATTACTAAATAAGTCTTAAATAATACCTACTTAAGCCACTGAAATAATTTTATACTTTCTATGATTCACAACAGTATGCTCAGTTTCATAATAACCCACATGATTTTTATCATTACTCATATCAACGATAACCGAATTTGTCATCACTTTCGTCACAATGCCTTTTAATAAAATAGGCATCAATTCTCTTTGTTTATTTTCAACTGACATGAACTCTATTTCATCACCAGGTTTTACAGTCGTATTAGGTAATTGATTATTATTTTTATTCATTGTTTCCACACCTTTATAAGTATTTAATTCAATTATATAGAATATTACAAATGTTAAAAAGTGAGTAATCTACTAAAAATAAAAAACTTTTTTACTATTTCTACATTAAACTTCTAAAATAACACAACTCTCTTCCAAACAAACTTGTAAATCTTGATCAAAGAACTCAATTCCATAATAACCTAAAGGAGTACAAATATACATACAATTATCTTTTTTTACACTTCCAAAACGCTTATGTGTATGTCCAAAAATACAATGTGATACATTTTCATATCGTTTTATTAACTCACCTATTTTTTTTGAACCCATATAAGCATTACAGAGGTTCCAAAATCGATCCGATTTCCAGATTAAAAATTCTTCACGTGGAATAAAATGATTCACTAAAATAACTTGTTTAGATTCATATTGTTTTAGTTTATCTTCAATTCTATTTAAACATTCTTTCAAATACTCTTTATCACTTGTTTTAAGGTATGTATAACGTCCATCCCAATTCGTATCTTTAAATCCCTTAATATCTTCCTCTGATAATTTCATTTCATCAATAAAACTATAATCATACCAACCACTGTCACCAACAATGACTACATTATTTGATAACTCAATCGAATGATGTATTAAACAAGATGGATGCTTCTCTAGCTCTTCAATAGCAAGAGTTGATTCACCCACACCGTCAGCCCAAACATCATGATTTCCTGGAATAAAGTAAATTGGAATACCAGTAGCTTTTTGTACAAGATCGATGAAGTTCAACGTAACTTGAACTGTATTACTGATGTCGCCAGCAATTAAAACACAATCGGGCTTTTTCTTTTTCACAAAAGTAATAAATTCTTCATCAAAAGCTATGCCCAACTTTTTTTCATTGAAGTCAATGTGAAGATCACTACAAATACATATCTTCATACTTTACCCCCTTGCTCACACTTGTAAAATACGAGTATCCTATTTAATTATAACAAATTTTGGAAAAAAATGGAGGAAATGAGTGTAAGAAAGTAAATAAAAAAGAATCCTGAAATAGATTCTCTT
>NZ_JBALMS010000149.1:0-13075 GCF_036962205.1 Bacillus sp. JJ664
ACAGGATTACCAGCTGCATTATTTACTTTGGGTTCAGCAATCGCAGCATTATTGGTAGGCAGACTTTCTCAGCGTTTTGGTCGTCGAATAGGGCTTACCGCAGGATTTATCACTGGTGGGTTCGGGGCAATTGGAGTTGTGATCGCCGCAATTACAAATAATATTTTTATATTATTACCTTCATTACTAGTTTACGGAGCGGGTACTGCAACCAACTTGCAAGCTCGATATGCTGGAACTGATTTAGCTAATAAAAACCAGAGAGCGACTGCAATCAGTATTGCAATGGTTTCAACAACATTTGGTGCAGTTACAGGTCCAAGTTTAGTAGGTGTAATGGGCAATTTTGCAAATTCTATAGGAGTTCCTGCACTTGCCGGACCTTTCATTCTCTCTTCAATCGCATTTATATTAGCTGGTTTAGTTGTTTACATTCTTCTCCGTCCAGATCCACTTATTTTTGCAAGATTCATAGAATCTAATAAGAAGGAAAATGAAGTTATAGAAGATAATAATTCACACGTATTACAATCAAATAATAAACGAGGAATAGTTGTTGGTGCTTCGATTATGGTATTAACTCAGATTGTGATGGTTGCAATTATGACTATGACCCCAGTACATATGAAGCATCATGGACATAATTTAAGTGATGTTGGTGTAGTCATTGGATTTCATATTGGTTCGATGTATCTTCCATCACTTGTGACTGGGATTCTTGTAGATAAGATTGGAAGAATTGCCATGTCAATCGCTGCTGGAATAACCTTACTTTTTGCAGGTTTATTAGCCGCAATGGCACCAAGTGATTCTATGATTTTCTTAATTATTGCACTATCTTTATTAGGCTTAGGATGGAACTTTGGATTAATAAGCGGTACAGCACAGATCATTGATTCAACAAACTCTTCAACACGTGCCAAAACGCAAGGGTTAATTGATGTTTTTATTGCATTAGCAGGAGCTACCGGAGGGGCAATGTCAGGTATGGTTGTCGCAAATTCAAGTTATGCAACACTTGCATTAACTGGCGGTACACTTTCACTTTTATTAATTCCTGTTGTGATTTGGTCTCGATATGGAAAGAAAGAAAAAGGTGCGATCATTTTAAATAGTAATGAGCAAAAACAAGCTGAATCTTAAATATATAGTAAACACCAAATACCAAAAAAGTAAGCAGTTTTTATGCTTACTTTTTATAAAAAAAATATGTGAAAAATTTCACAAATAGTGAGTGATTTATGAATTTAATATGCTACATTGTACATGTAGGAACAAAACATCATCAAAATAAAAGGTGGTAATGAAATGTTCTTAATTATAGGATTCTACTCAATGCTTTTATTATATTTATTTGCTATCATTACACTTTTAATCGTGACAATTAAACAAGGTCCTGAAGATATCCAACTGAAAAATGTTAAAGGACTTTCTCAAGCATCATAATGATAAATTAACGTATACCCAATTACTTTTGTAGTTGGGTATTATTATTTGTATTAATTAAGAAAATAATAAAATTATTTATGAAGAATTTTATAATAATATTGGGCCTTTATAAAATTTCACTTGAACATAAGTCTCAAATCCTTCATAAATAGAATATGAAAAGAGAAAATAATCTTGAATCATCTGAAATCATTTATTGAAAATAGATCATGTTGATTAGGATTGAAAGGAGTGTGTACCAGATGAATAGACATAATATCAAAAAAACTCTACTCTGGGCATTAATTTTTACACCTTTTGTCATCTTCATCTTACCAATATTAGTTGGCTTGATCTTAACACATCCTAAAAGAAGAAAAACCGAGGAAACACCTGCTGATTATGGATTAGCCTATGATGAGGTTGAATTTAAAAGTGATTTTCAATCGGTTACGCTAAGAGGTTGGTGGATTCCTTCTAAAATACCTACAACTAATACGGTCATTACGGCACATGGGTATACTGATGAGCGGAGTCAAAAAACGATTCAATCGTTACGTCTTATTCAAAAACTACATGACTCTAACGTAAATGTACTTATGTTTGATTTTAGAAATAGTGGTAAATCAGGTGGCCGCAGTACAGGAATAGGTTATTACGAGCAACATGACTTAACAGCTGCAGTGGATTTTGTATTAAAATCAAAAGGGCAATCATCAGTGATTTTGTTAGGTTGGAGTATGGGGGCTGCAACAAGTTTACTCGTTGGGAGTCGACATCCTTTTGTAAAAGGTGTTATTGCTGACAGTCCGTTCCATGACTTACAAACTTATTTGGAAGAGAACTTAAATGTATGGTCAAAACTTCCGAAAAAGCCATTTACACCAATTATCATACAATCGATGAAACACTTATTACGCATTGATCCAAAAACAGTCTCACCGATCTTAGAAGTCCAAAAAGGTCACAACACAAGCTATTTGCTGATTCACGGTAAAAATGACGAACGCGTACCATTTACTAGTAGCCAATTAATTTTAGCGCAAATTCCAAAAGAAAGTGAAAAAACAATTTGGTTGACTGACTATGGACATATAACTTCATATCAAGAAGAACCAAAAGAATACGAACAAAAGATTTTAGCGTTTATTAACAATACATTTACAAGTGAAGAGGAAGAGCGTTAAAAATTAAGTTAGAAAGTAAATTAACATAGTTAAAAAGTAAAGTCTTGTATAAAATACAAGGCTTTTTATGATGATTTTTTAACATAATTTATTTGGAGCAGCTAGCAAATTGAACAGTTTAATTTCAGCAAAAAGATTGTCTTTTCTTACTAAAACAACTAAATGATAGATATCATCCTATTACAATGTTGTTTAAAAACAATCCTAATTCGAACGGACTGTGAAATTTTTTTCTGTAGTTTTAGGAAATACTTTTATTTGTGATTTAACAGCTTTTTCCATTGTTTTGATGCGAAGTTATATGATTATTTTCCAGTCGCAAATTTTATTTATAAGCAAAAAACTTTTATTCACTTTAGAAATGAAGTAAATTTACATTTAAATAATGGGAAACCAAAAGGAAGGTAATGAGAATGAATCATTTATTTACACCATTTAAAATAAAAGGGCTAGAATTAAAAAACCGAGTAGTTATGCCTCCAATGTGTCAATATTCAGTTACAAACAAAGATGGGATCGCAACTGATTGGCATTACACTCATTATGTGAGTAGAGCAATAGGTGGAGCTGGGTTAATCATTATTGAAATGACAGATGTAGAACCAGACGGTCGAATTTCAGATTTTGATCTAGGTTTATGGTCAGATGATCAAATTCCCGCTCTAAAACGAATCGTTGAAGCATGTCAACTACATGGAGCAAAAGTCGGTATTCAAATTGCTCATGCGGGACGTAAAGCTGTAGATGCACAAGTACCCGTATCTTCAAGCGCAATTCCTTTCGATGAGAAATCAAAAACTCCAAGAGAACTAACAACAAAAGAAGTGAGGGATATGGTTGAAAAGTTCCGTTTAGCTGTAGAACGTGCAGTCAAAATTGGAGTAGACACAATTGAATTACATGGTGCACATGGTTACTTAATCCATCAATTTCAATCACCATTAACAAATCGTAGATCAGATGAGTACGGAAAGGACTTAACTCTATTCGGTAAAGAAGTCATCCAGGCTGCCAAAAGTGTAATGCCAGAAGAAATGCCTTTAATTATGCGTATTTCTGCCATCGAATATGTAGAAGGTGGATATGGAATTGATCATAGTATTGATTTTTCTAAAGAATATCAAAATGCAGGAGTAGATATCTTCCATGTAAGCTCCGGTGGTGAAGGGCAAATTGCTGCTCACGGCAGACCTGGCACACATGTAGCATATCAAGTTCCTCTTGCAAGAGAAATTAAACAAGCCCTTAATGTGCCTGTCATTGCAGTTGGAAGATTAGACGAGCCAAGCCTTGCGAATGCTGTAGTTGGCAATGATGACGCTGACCTAGTTGCAGTAGGTAGAGGGATGTTGAGAAATCCTTATTGGACTTTAGAAGCTGCTTCTAAGTTAAATAAGGAGACAATTATTCCAAGACAATACACTACTGGATTTTAAAACAATTAGTACTCCAAGTCAGATGAACAAAAAGGATATTTTCCTACGAATGATTAATGAATGAAAAGAAAATAATAAACTTGGATAGGTATATAAAAATAGAAGTAATGTTAATCCTCGCTATTTAGTGAGGATTATTTATTAGAACTTCTATATTGTTGTTAAGGAGATCTGTAAATGAAGAAATATAACATACCGGTTGAAGCAGCATTAGAGGTAATTGGCGGTAAATGGAAAGTCGTGATATTATGTCATCTTAAGCTAGGGACTCGGAGAACAAGTGAATTAAAACGAGCAATGCCTGGAATAACTCAAAAAATGCTCACACAACAACTTAGAGAACTTGAAGAAGACGGAATCATCATTCGGACTGTATATAATCAAATACCACCTAAAGTTGAATATTCTTTATCAGACTATGGAGTCAGCTTGAATGAAATCTTACATTCATTATGTGTATGGGGAGAAAGTCATATCATAAAAAAATATGGAAATAAAGATGATGTTTTAGAAGTAAGTATTCTTAATGAATAGTAAAAAAGGTAGGGAATCCCTACCTTTTTTCTTTTATTCGGCTAGGGTTGCTAAAAAAATTCTAAAATTTTATTAAATAGATTTTACTTTTATACGCTAAATTTTCTCATTCAATTGATTTTAAATATGATAATAAATCATCGATATTATCATTTATACCTATTTGGTTCTTAAGTAACTAAAATGTGCCTTAAGAACAGAGGGGTTACTACCGCACTTGAAAGTACGTTCTTCTTTTCTTTTTCACATTATTTCATAATACCAATATAGCGAGTAATCACTTTTGATATCTCACTATTTATTTTAATGAATTAGCTTAATGAGTCATTTAAGCTTTTACTATATTTTATTGGAGGATTATGATGAAAAATTTATTTGAAGGAAAATTAGGTTTTGGAACTGCACCACTTGGTAATATGTTCCGAAATATACCAGAAGAAGAAGCACTTACGACTGTCGATGCTGCATGGAACAATGGGATCCGATATTTTGATACAGCACCATTTTATGGAGCAGGTCTAGCAGAGATTAGACTAGGTGAAGCATTGTCAAAATATAATCGAGATGAATTCGTATTAAGTACGAAAGTCGGCCGTTTAATTTTGGACGAACTAGAGGACCCATCAACTCGTGACTTAGGTGAAAAAGGTGGATTGTTCGAATTTGGACGTAAAAATAAGATGATAAACGACTACAGTGGCGACGCAACTTTACGTTCAATTGAGCAAAGCTTGAATCGTTTAAAAACAGATCGCCTAGACATTGTCTATGTTCATGATATTGCACACGACTTTTATGGAGACGAGTGGTTATCTCAATTTGAAATTGCTCGAACTGGAGCATTTCGCATTTTGACACAATTACGTGAAGAAGGGGTCATTAAAGCATGGGGTCTTGGCGTAAATAAAGTAGAGCCAATTGAGCTTGCTTTAGAACTTGGAGAAACGAAGCCAGACATTAGCTTATTAGCTGGTCGATACACTTTATTAGATCATGAGCGTTCTCTTCAACGATTAATGCCAACTGCAGCTAAGGAAAATGTTGATATTGTTGTCGGTGGTCCATATAGTTCAGGGATCCTAGCTGGTGGTACTCATTTCGAGTATCAGAAAGCCTCACCTGAAATTATTTCAAAAGTTGAAAAAATCAAGGGTATTGCTAACCGCCACAATATAAGCGTAAAGGCAGCTGCGCTACAATTTTCGTTAGCCAATCCAGCAGTTGCCGCTGTCATTCCAGGAGCAAGTCGACCGGAACGAATTATTGAGGATCAAGCAGCATTAAATGAAGTGATTCCTTCTGAATTTTGGTTGGAAATGCGCGAACAAAAACTAGTTTCGGAAAACGCCCAACTTCCAACAGACGATAAAAAGGAGGTATGAAAATGGCAAACACAACAGTAACAATGGTCATTCCTGCATCACCTAAACAAGTATGGCAATTAATCGGTGGCTTTAATTCACTTCCTGATTGGCTACCTTATATTCCAAACAGTGAATTAAGTGAAGGTGGGCGTGTAAGACATCTAGCCAATCCTGATGGAGATGCAATAGTGGAACGTCTTGAAGCGTTCAATGACAAAGCTCAATACTACACTTACTCAATTTTGGAAGCACCATTTCCAGTAACTAACTATCAATCAACATTACGTGTTGGAGGGCATAATGGTAGTAAAGAAACCTTAGTTGAATGGTCTGGTACCTTCACTCCTATTGGGGTGACTGAGGAAGAAGTTATATCATTATTTCATGGTATTTACCAAGATGGACTTGAAGCATTAAAATCTGCATTTTCAGCTTAAATCTATTCAAAAAGCTAACATATTGTTAGCTTTTATAATATGATTACACACGGAATGGTAGAAACCTTGAGTTATAACTAAGAAACTCACTCTTAATCGCAACAAAATAATAAGAAAAGCCCTAAATAAAAGAGCCTATGATATCATTTTTTAAACTTGTCCAAGGAACTTTGAACCATTTTCATTTATATTGAATGTTCGCAATCAAATTATGAGAATTTTATGATATAATCTGTGGTAATATTTACTAATTAGTTGGAGGTTTTATGGAAGAGAGAAGATCTAGAGTTTTTATCGGTTCATCTAGGGAAGCCATGCCATATGTTGATGCAGTACAATATCATCTAAGTTATTTTGCAGAAGTTACGCCTTGGAATTCTGCCTTTACGACTAATAAATATACGATGGAAGACTTAGAAAAACAGCTAGATCAAAATGATTATGGCGTCTTTATATGTTCACCTGATGATGTCATTACTATTCGAGGCAATAAATGTTTAATTACTCGAGATAATACTTTGTTTGAAATGGGTTTGTTTTGGGGGAAACTACGCAGAGGTCGGGTATTCTTTTTAATCCCAAATAAAACAAAAAAAATTCAAGTCGAAGAAGAACTGAAACTGTTAGATTTTCATTTCCTTTCTGATTTAATTGGCATAAATCATCTTACTTATGAAATAAGAGATATAGTAAACCATAAAGCTGCAGTAAGAGTTGCCTGCGGTGAAATTGCTGAAATCATTCAACAAACCGGTCCATTTGTAGACTATAAAGAACTTTATGAACAAGCAGCACTTAGGATCAGTGCATTAAACGTAGCTTCAAAATTTTCTGCAGACATTGCAATAAAACTGATGAAAACAAGTCCTGAACATATTCATGAATACATAGTTGAAACCTTAAAGCCAAAGTATGGTGTTCCAAGAGGATTCGAACTAACTGATATTGGTTTTTGGAAAAGGGAAGGTTCAGAAGGATTAAGACATATTGTTGGAGAAGTACCAAGCAACCAATTTCATAAATTTAATGTGAATGATGGTATTGAGGAAGATTCTGGTGAACGAATTCTAGTAGTAGATAGTTATTTGAAGAGCAATATACTGTTCTTGTTAACAAGAGATAACTTGTATAAAAGTTATCTAATATGTTATCCTATGGGAACAGAGGGCGTTATAACGGTTTCAATCACTGCTACTGATGATGAAGCAGAATTAAAAGATGAGGAACTGGATCTTTTAATCGTAGCGAATTCAAGACTAATGAGTACAATCGATTATCTATTTGGAGGTGGTTCTAAATGACAAGATATATTGATTTCAAAGACGTAAAAAAAATGGTTTCCAAAAAGGAATTAACGAAACATGTAAAACTAGTAGGTGTAAAAGCAACCGCCGACGTGAAAGGGAAAACCCAAGTAGGCAAAGTTGTATATAGACAAAAAGCAGATTACAGCGTACCTTTTGAAAACAATGCTTAAACAAATCAGTTAATTTTAACACTTTAACACTCTGTTAAAGTGTTTTTTGTATAATGATAAGACCACTCCAAACAAATAAATTTTTAAAAAATACTCCAATTCATTCATTTGCCAATTTTTTAGTTAATTGATGATATTTTGTAACAAGATTGACTCCATATTTTAATGGTTTGCTACATTCTTGTATAGTAACATTTAGTTAAGGAGTTGAGTTGGTTGAAAAAGAAACCTAAAAAAGTGTATGTAACACATAAACTGCATCAAGAAACCATGAATAAGTTAGATCAGCTTTCCCAACTAACTGGTACAACTATGGCAGAACTGTTGGAACAAATGATCAATGAAATGTACACCAATCATTTAAGTAATACAGGTGTTAAACAGATTTTTAATAATCATAAGCTAAATGAAAACTCTTTAGAACAAGAATTTGACCAGGAACTAAAAGATGAAGAACAAAACTGGAAATATGCTAATAAAGAATTAGATGAATTCAACCAAAAAATGGAATATTGGAAGAACGAAGAAAAAATGAAAAACAGCATGCAAGCCGAAAAGTTTAAGAAAAAACTAGATGATTGGGCAAAAGAATGGGAACGTTATTTTAGAGACTATTCATTTACAATTAAAGAAAATCATACATATCAATATAAATATTTTAACCCTAAAGATGGTGCAGAAGTATGGAAGAAGCATATGCGACAATATACTCGATTGTGGCATCCAGACTACGCCCTGAATGAAGGTAATCCACAAAAATTCGGTGAAATGAAAGCTGAATATGACATACTTACAGGTAAAATACCCACTGAAGAATATAGTTTATAAAAAATAAAAATTTTTAAATGTCGAGCTACCAATATACATACATATGATAATTAAAATGGACTACTTCGGTAGTTCTTTTTTTTATTCATTCTAATACGAAAAAAGGAGTTTCTTTAATTGTTACTCATTTTATTCTCGAAAATATGTATTTCCATCAGAAATGGTTAATAAAATATAAAAAGTAAAGCGCTTACATAATTTACTTAGTTGCATTTACAATCTTTGAGTATGGTTTAGGATTATCTATTTCTCAAATCGATTTATATTTTGTGATTAGATATTACTTAAAAATCTGCTAGAACCTCATCAATTACAATAACATCCAAAGCATGAATACTCATTTACGGAAAAAAAGAACGCTAATGGAGAGGGGCTAATTTATATGAAGAAAAAACAAATCGAGACAATGCTTATTCATGAAGGATATGAATCAAGTGAGTACCAAGGAAGTTTAACACCACCGTTATTTCAGACATCCACTTTTACTTTTCCTACAGCACAACACGGGGAACAAAGTTTTAGTGGGGAGAGTAATAGTTATATTTACTCAAGGCTAGGGAATCCAACTGTTCATATTTTAGAGGAACGAATGGCTACTTTGGAAGAAGGAGAAGCTGCGCTAGCTTTTGGGTCTGGTATGGCCGCCGTTTCGACTACTTTGTTTTCACTAATCAGTGCTGGTGACCATATTGTATGTTCAAAAGGAATATACGGATGTACATTTGGATTATTAGAAATGTTGGAAAATAGGTTTGGTGTGCAACATGATTTTTGCAACATGTCTACTGAAGAGGAGCTATTAGAGGTAATTCAGGAAAATACAAAGGTTATTTTTATTGAGACCCCAATTAATCCTACTATGAAACTCATTGATATAGAGAAGGTTGTAACAGTAGCTAAGAAAAAGAACATCATAGTAGTCGTTGATAATACATTTTGTTCACCATATTTACAAAATCCTTTAAGTCTTGGCTGTGATATTGTGTTACATAGTGCAACGAAATATATTGGCGGACATGGGGATGTCATCGCAGGAATTGTTGTGTGTAAAACTAAAGAATTGGCTGAGACAATGTTTCCTATTAGGAAGGACACAGGTGGCATAATGTCTCCGTTTGATGCATGGTTATTACTTCGTGGATTGAAAACTTTAGCAGTTCGTATGGAACGTCATTGTGATAATGCAGAAAAAGTTTTTGCATTTTTACAATCGCATCCAATTGTGAAAGAAGTATACTATCCGGGCGATTCGAATCATCCTGACTACTACATTTCTAAGAAGCAAATGAGAAAAGGTGGAGGCGTGATCGCTTTTACGGTGGATGGATCGAAGGAAGAAACACAAGACATCCTCAATCAGTTGAAGATGATTAAGATTGCTGTAAGTCTAGGCGATACAGAGACATTAATTCAACATCCAGCTACTATGACACATTCTGTTGTACCAAAAAAATTACAGCAGAAAATGGGGATAACAGATAATATGATTCGTATGTCAGTCGGCTTAGAAGCATGGGAGGATATTGTGGACGACCTTCAACAAGCATTTGCTAGTACAACAAAACAAAAAATTTAAAAAGGCTGAATTTCAGCCTTTTTTATTGTACATCTACTATAAGAGAGTTATTTACATAGAAATGATAACTTTACCTTGAGCGTGACCTTGTTCAAAATACCTGAAAGCATCAGGTACTTCACTCAATTTATAACAGCGATCTATAATGGGTTTTATTTTATCTTGTTCAATAAGTTCTTTCAAAAAAATCAAATCTTTTTGGTTTGCCCTTTGTAACATGCTACTCATTTTCTTATTCCCAGTTATTGAAAGCAAAGGTCCGAACACCATTGCTTCGGCTAATTGTCCTCCAGAACCTCCTACCATTACATAATTGCCATTGGGATTAAGTGCACGCTTATAAGTTGATATGGATTGGTAGCCGTTAACAGCAATGATTAAATCGTAAGTCCCGTTAATTTCTTTAAGATCTTTCATTGTATAGTCAATTGTATGATCTGCTCCGATTGATTGTAAAATATCTATATTTCTTGTACTACACACACCAGTTACTTCTGCTCCAAATGCTTTGGCAATTTGCACTGCAAACGTACCAACACCACCAGAAGCACCATTTATTAATACCTTCTGTCCCGACTGAATTTTACCTTTGTTTCTAATTGCCTGTAATGCAGTAACGCCTGCCATAGGAACAGCTGCTGCTTCCTCAAAAGACAAATTTACTGGTTTGAATGCCAATGCATTTTCGGGTACAGCTACGTATTCGGCAAAACCACCCCAACCACAAGTTGATAAGTCACCAAACACTTCATCTCCTGGTCGAAAGTGCTTAACATCTTTGCCGACAGCCTCAACTAAGCCTGCTATATCTCCACCAGGTATAGCGTATTTTGGTTTAAGAATACCAAAAGCAAAACGTGCTAAAAAAGGTTCACCTTTTAAAAGTACAAGATTCCCATAATTTATGGAGCTTGCTTTTATTTTTACAAGTACTTGATTGGATTTTGGAATTGGTTTTTCTACTTCTGAAAGTTCAAGAATGTCAGGTGAACCATATTTCCTACAAACAATAGCCTTCAAATTTATTCCTCCTCATTTCAGTAAAATGAAATCATACAAGTAAAAACTAAATAATTAATAAAGTACTTAATCATTTCACTGTTTAAAACTAGTCAAATTTCATATGAACTCTTTTTACTTTAGAGTCATACCATCCTTCTAAAGTTATATATATTGCAGTCAAGTATGATAAATTCAAACTAATGTAATCAGCCTAAGAGAATATATATATTTAAAAAAGGGGTATGCAGAGTCTATTTTTAATAGCTTGAGAGGGAAAGATGAACATCTAAATTATGAAAGCATGGGGGTAATATGAAAAAAGATATTATTCTTTTTAGCCTAGTAATTATTCTGATCACTAGCTTGTCGACAGTATTTATTTTAAAAAAAGTCCAAAAATCAATACCATCAAGGCTATTACAAATAGGTTACTTGATATCGAATAATATGGATCAGATTGAGTTCAAAAAGGAAATTACTGATGACGAAAATCAAAATGCGGTTGATTATATAGAAGGTATCTTTTGGGGGGCAAATCGCACTACTAACCCAAATGTAGACCTTCATCACCCGGATGTTGTTTTATTTATCAACAGTCCTAGACAAGGAACGAGGATCCTTAATTCTATGATTTGGTTTACTGATAATGGTGTGATTATTGGCGTAATTAACGGCGACAATAAAATAGAGTTTAGAATACTAGAAAAATCGGAAGTAGAATACTTTAAAAATATTATCAGTTATAAAAAATAATAAATGTAAAAGGAATCCACATTTTTTTCATTACTGATCATTAAAAAACGATAGGGGAAGAAGGTGGCTGCGATTTAAGTTAGGTCGAACAAAATAAAGAAAAAAGCTAATTAATTGAATTAGCTTTTTCTTAATCAATTAAAGAAAAGTAAACAATAAATTAAGTCCACCACATTTGACCGACAGATTCTTTTACAATAAGCGGTTTTAAATTTTCGACTGCCTTAGTAAATCCTTCGTTAATAGACATTAATCCATCCTCATGTTCGATACTAACAACATAGTCATAACCATAGAGTCGAAGAGTGCTTATCATATCTGCCCAAGTTTTTTGATCATGTCCAAAGCCAACTGTTCTAAAATACCAGGCACGATCGCGCATTTCTGAATAGTCCGTCATGTCTGTTAGTCCATTTCGATTCATGTTTTGTTGGTCAATTATAGTATCTTTTGCATGAAAATGATGAATGGCATTTTCACGGCCAAGAATTTTAATTGCTTCTATTGGATCAATTCCTTGCCACCACATATGACTAGGATCAAGGTTAGCGCCAATAGCAGGACCGCAAGTTTCTCTTAATCGTAACATTGTCGCTGGTGTATGAACGGAAAATCCTCCATGTAGCTCTAAACCGATTTTTACATTGTGTGCTATTGCTAAATCATTTTTTTCTTTCCAATATGGAATTAACTTTTCTTCCCATTGCCATTTCAAAATTTCTTGGAAATCATGTGGCCATGCTGTAACTGGCCAGTTAGGATAAAGCGCATTTTCGTGATCACCAGGACAGCCTGAAAAAGTATTTACGACAGGGACTCCTAATTCGGAAGCAAGGCGAATTGTTTTCTCTAAAAGATCGTCAGCAGGCTTTGCAATTTTTTTCTGTGGGTGTAGGGGGTTTGCATGACAACTCAAAGCACTAATGATCAATCCATGATCTGAAATTTTTTGTTTAAACTTTTTAATATTAGATTCATTATTTAATAGCTCATCAATTTGACAATGTGCATCACCAGGGTATCCTCCAGTGCCTAACTCAATAGCCTCTACAC
>NZ_JBALMS010000150.1:0-10393 GCF_036962205.1 Bacillus sp. JJ664
ATAGTAAAGCCACCATAGACTAAGAAAACCAAAAATTGTATCTAAATAAATAGAAGCATCCGTAAATAGTTTAAATAGTTCGTCATCTGATATATCCATCCCAGTTGCTGCAACTACAATTGCAGCTCCGATCGATCCAAGAAATATAAGTACATTCAAACCGATTACAAATATTAAAATATAATAAACAAGTGTCTTAATAGCTGTCTTTCGTTCATTAGGAATATTTTCAGGTATGAATGTATTGTAATGTAAGTCGTTATTCATTCGTTTCCCCCAATACACAGTTTATCTATAAGAACAAATTTTAATAAGAATTCTAACATAACTTCATACTACTATATCTTATTTTATCTTAAAATTGATGTTGAAAGAACTAATTTTACACCTGAAGAAAAAATAAATCAAAAAATAGAAAAGATAATTCCTTGATTGATAGCTTTGCGAGCAGAATCTTAGACTTACCAATACTCAAATCCATAGCTACAATCTTTTAGAAAAGAAGCAAAAAAAGTGACTGATAGAATATATCCTCAGTCACTTCCAAAAGAACGATTATTTCTGATATTCTAGTTCTTTTATTTCTTCCATTTGATTCTTAATGCTCTCCATTTTATAATCCAAAGAGTTAACTGTAGCTGAAGCCTCATTTAAGCTCTCGATAATTTCATATGGAACTTTTTTATTGTATTTATAGAAAATTTTATGTTCAAGACTTGCCCAAAAATCCATAGCTACTGTTCGAATTTGAATTTCTACTTTGACTCTTTTTGTTTCAGATGCAAGGAAGATTGGAATTTCGATAATCATATGGAAACTTTTATATCCGTTTGGTTTTGGATTTTTTATATAATCTTTAACTTCTATTATATAGATGTCATCTTGCTGTTTTAATAATTCATAAATTTTATAAATATCACTGATAAATGAGCAACTAATTCGAACGCCGGCTACATCGTTAATAAAGTTTTCTATATTATGTTGTGACAGTTCAAGTCCTTTACGTTCAAGCTTTTTAATAATACTGTCGGGCTTTTTAATTCGTGATTTTACGTGTTCAATTGGATTGTGTTCATGATTTAATGTGAATTCTTCATTTAATATTTTAATTTTCGTATTTATTTCATCTAACGCAAATTTGTATATTAAAAGAGTGTTTTTCCATTCACCTAAGCTTTGTTCTTCAAACATAGGCTACCTCCTAATAGTCATTACATCCGTATTGTAACAGTTAAATGTGAACTTAGTGTGAAATACAGATGAACGATTAGTGACAGTATTTTAAATCTAGAGTAAAGTAGAATAACAAGTAGTACATCCATATGTACAAATAAGATGTAAGAATGAGTGGTCAAGAAGAGCGGATAAGGAAATAAGGAGAATAGGAATTAAGAAATTAAATTAGATAAGAATATAAAATAGTAATCTTAAAATTAAGTAAATAAGGGGTAAATAGATGAAACAAGGATTTTATCGTATGTTTATTGAACTAACAAACAATAGAGCAACATCGGGATTTCTTAGGAAATTCTCTACTTCAAGATTGAGTAAGGTACTTATTAAACCATATATTAATGCGTTTAAACTAAATATGGAAGAAAGTAAAAATACATCTTTTCCAACACTACATGCATTATTTACAAGAGAATTAAAGAACGATGTAAGACCAATTTATGCAGGCGAAAATGAATTGGCTTGTCCAGTTGATGGTGTATTAGAATCTCACGGTAAGATTGAAGAAGATATACAATTTGTTGTTAAGGGAAAAACATATAGTATTATTGAAATGTTAGGTTCAAAAGAAATGGCAGATAAGTATAATGAGGGATATTATATGGTGCTTTATTTAAGTCCAAGTCATTACCATCGTATACATAGTCCGATTGCAGGTGAAGTTATTTCTCAATTTGAATTAGGTGCAAAATCTTATCCTGTAAATAAAGTTGGTCTAACTTATGGTAAAGATCCTCTTTCAAAAAACTATCGTGTAGTTTCAGAAGTGAAATCTTCTGAAAACGGGAAGCATGTAGCGATGATTAAAGTTGGTGCCATGTTTGTAAATACAATTATAGTGACTGCAAAAGAAAAACGACTTAAAAAAGGATCTGAAGTTGGATATTTTTCTTTTGGTTCAACAGTTGTTTTATTATTTGAAGCAGACAGTTTTACGGCAAATAATGAATTGAAGTCTGGTCAATCTATAAAAGTAGGGGAAAACTTAGGTAAACTACATTAAATATTGATGTAGTTTGCACTTTTTTTCACGAAATGAGAGCCATCGTGTAGAAAGATGGTTCTTTTTCTGTTATTGTAAAGAGTGCTTGTATTTTTATTTTACTTGTATTATTTGCTTATATTGAAAATAATAAAAAGTATTAAGATGTTTGTCTAATATAATAGTCAAGGCCTCTTCTTTTTATTTCTTTTTCAATTAAATAAATAAAGGCCGGATCTAGTTGCAGACCAAGTGCTTTTTTATAGGACTCAAGTAACAAATCATCATTTAATTTGTACATAATATTGCCCAGTTGGGCTTCACCTCCGCGTGATAAAAGTGTTGGAAATACTTTGTAAGCCTAATGTATCAAATTTTTTTCAATAGAACAATCGTTCGTTTATCCACACGAATCGGTGGATAAGTTGTTAGTAATTTGTTTATATTTTCTGAAAAAGCAGATGTATGGCAATTGGATAATGTGTATATTCTTATCCACAACGATGGTATTTGTTGTTATTTGTCGAACGATTTTATGAATATTATGAGGTGTTTATCATGTTAAAAAAGTTTTTACCGAATGAATTTGTAAATAATGTCTATGCAATCACACCTGAGCATTTGAAAAACTTAGGAATTAAAGGAATTATTACCGATCTAGATAATACGCTAGTTGAATGGGATCGTCCTTTAGCTACTCCTGAGTTAACAAATTGGTTTAGAAGCATGAAAGATGCAGGAATTAAAATAACTGTTGTTTCGAACAACAATGAAACACGAGTAGGAAAGTTTTGTGAACCTCTTGGAATTCCATTTATTCATCGCGCTCGAAAACCACTCGCGGTTTCATATAAGAAAGCATACCAATTATTGAACTTAAAAGCTGATGAGGTTTGTATGATAGGTGATCAGCTTTTAACAGATGTGTTTGGAGGGAATCGACAAGGCATTCATACAATCTTAGTTGTTCCTGTTGCGAGTACTGATGGAATATGGACAAGATTTAATAGAATGGTTGAACGTAGAATTCTTTCCTCATTTAAGAAACAAGGATTACTACAATGGGAGGATAAAAAGTGAGTCATAATGAAATAAGATGTATTGGTTGTGGAGTCGAAATTCAAACAGAGGATAAAAACAAGTTAGGTTTTGCACCACCATCATCATTAGAAAAAGAAGAAATCATCTGTCAACGCTGCTTTCGTTTAAAAAACTATAACGAAATTCAAGATGTCGAGTTAACAGATTCTGACTTTATCCGTATTTTAAATGGAATTGGCGATAAAGATTGTCTTGTTATTAAAGTAGTCGACATTTTCGATTTTTCAGGTAGTTGGTTAAATGGATTAAACCGTTTTGTGGGTAAAAATAAAGTCTTACTAGTTGGAAATAAAGCAGACTTAATTCCAAAGTCGGTTAAAAAGAATAGACTTACACAATGGATGAGTGGAACAGCAAAACGCTGGGGATTACATCCGGTTGGTGTTCATTTAATAAGTGCTGCTAAAGGTACTGGAATTGATGAATTGGCAGAGCGTATTGAGGAGTTAAGAGAAGGTAAAGATGTGTACGTGGTAGGTTGTACGAATGTTGGTAAGTCAACATTTATTAATACAATGATTAAGCGCTACAGCGAAGAAAATAATAATATTATTACAACATCACATTTTCCTGGAACAACTCTTGATTTAATTCAAATCCCACTTGATGATGAAAGTGATTTAATTGATACGCCGGGAATCATTAATCATCATCAAATGGCTCATTTTGTTGATAAAAAAGGTTTGAAAATTATTACGCCTAAAAAAGAAATTAAGCCGATGGTTTATCAATTAAATGAAAGTCAAACATTGTTCTTTGGTGGATTAGCACGTTTAGATTATTTAGAAGGTGGAAGAAGATCCTTTACTTGTCATTTCTCAAACGATTTATCAATCCATCGTACAAAACAAGAGAATGCTGATGATTTGTATGAAAGACAAGCAGGTGAACTGTTAGTACCACCATATGGTGAACAAATTAATGAGTTACCAAAATTAGTAAAACATGAATTTATGATAAAAGAAGGAAAAACGGATATCGTTTATTCTGGACTTGGTTGGATCACTGTAAATGAACCAGGTGCAAAAATTGTTGCTTATGCACCAAAAGGCGTAGGTATAACACTTCGTAATTCAATTATATAAAGATTGATTTGGGGGCGGGAGAGATGAGAGACCAATTTTACGTAATCGGTCAACCGATTGGTCATTCTATGTCACCAACCATGCATAATGAATGGTTCCATGAAAATAAAATCAATGGCAATTATGATGCAAAAGAGGTTGGTATATCAGATCTAGAATCAATTGTGACAGAATTTCGTTCTACTGCAAGAGGATTTAATGTTACAGCACCATTGAAAGTTGAAGTTATGAAGTATTTAGATGAAATCGATCCTTTAGCAAAAGAAATAGGTGCAGTAAATACTGTTATCAATAAAGATGGTCGACTTTATGGTAAAAATACAGATGGAATTGGTTATTGTAGAGGTTTATCTCTTGTATTAAAAAGTCCAATTGAACAAGAAAACATTTTAATCATTGGTGCAGGTGGTGCGGCTAGAGCAATATTGTGTAGCTTATTGCATTTAGGTGTAAGGCATATTACAATTACAAACCGTACAACAGAAAAAGCACTGCAATTAAAAAATGGATTACTATTAAAAGATCAAGATGTACAAGTTATTTCTATTACAGATGCAGAAGAACTATTAGGTTCTTACTCTCTAGTTATTCAAACAACTTCTGTTGGAATGAAGCCGAATGAATCTGCAAAACCAATGTCTCTTCATAACTTATCACCTGATACAGTTGTGTCTGATTTAATCTATAGCCCGTACAAAACTGCTTTCTTAAAAGAAGCAGAACAAAAAAATGCAAAGATTCAAAATGGATTACCAATGTTTATTTATCAAGGTGCAATAGCATTTCAAGAGTGGACAGGAATTTTTCCAAATACAATTAATGCGTATAAATTATTAGAAGAAAAGCTTGGAGGAACAAAATGTTAACTGGTAAACAAAAAAGATTTTTACGTTCAAAAGCACATCACTTAAACCCTATTTTCCAAGTAGGTAAAGGTGGAGTTAATGAAAATATGGTGAAGCAAATTTCAGAAGCGCTTGAAGTTAGAGAACTTTTAAAAGTAAGTATACTTCAAAATTGCGATGATGATCGTTATGATGTAGCAGATCAGCTTGTTGAAGGTACAACTGCTGAACTTGTACAAGTAATTGGCCATACAATTGTTTTATATAAAGAATCAGAAGAAAATAAAACAATCGTATTACCTTAATTAGACAAAACCGTTAATTAGAGGAGAATCGGATTAATGGATAAACAAAAAGCACTTTCGATTGTAAAAGATAAACTAACAAACGGGCGATTTACACATACTATTGGTGTGATGGAAACTGCTGTCCGTCTTGCTGAACAGTATGGTGCAGATGTGAAAAAAGCTGAGTTAGCTGCAATTTTCCATGACGTCGCAAAATGTATGCCGATTATTGAATTAAAAGAAATAATGGAGAAGAATTATCTCTCATTAGAGCTTTTACAACATAATAAAGAACTGTGGCATGCTCCTGTAGGTGCATTTCTTACAAAACAAGAATATGGAATAGAAGATGAAGATGTATTACAAGCAATTGCTTATCATACGAGCGGTCATGAAGAAATGACCCTTTTAGATAAAGTGATTTATGTAGCAGATTATATAGAACCTAACCGTCAATTTCCAGGAGTTGAAGAAGCGAGGGAATTAGCTGATTTGGATTTAAATCAAGCACTTTTGTATGCATTAAAAAATACTATCACATACTTAATTCAGAAAGAACAAAGTGTTTACCCGTTAACGGTAAAAACCTATAATTCAATATTAAAGCAAGTTAAAAGGTAGGGGGAACAAAAATGAAAGAAAAAGAACTAATGATGCTAGCTGTTAAAGCTGCAGATGATAAAAAAGCTGAGGACTTAGTGGTCTTAGATATGAAAGGAATATCTGCAATCTCGGATTATTTCATTATTTGTCACGGTAACTCAGATAAACAAGTACAAGCAATTGCAAGAGAAGTTAAGGATCAAGCACTTCAAAATGGGACAAATGTGAAACGTTTAGAAGGTTTTGACGAAGCTCGTTGGGTATTAGTTGACCTTGGAGATGTAGTTGTACATGTATTCCATCGTGAAGAACGTGGATATTACAATTTAGAAAAACTATGGGGAGATGCTCCATCACTTGATGTTTATGGAGAACTTCTTACATGACATACAACCGCTTCGCGTATTTGTATGATGAATTAATGAATGATGTCCCTTATGATAAGTGGTTACAGTTCGTTAATGACGTATTTCAAAAGTATGAAATACATCAACCCACAATTCTTGATATCGGATGTGGAACAGGTACGCTACCAATTTTATTAGCAAAACAAAATTACACGATAAGTGGTGTAGATTTATCTGAAGAAATGTTAAGTGTTGCTATGGCTAAAGCAGACCAAGAGCGAGTACAGATTCCATTTTATCAACAAAATATGATGGAATTAGAAGGATTCGAACAATTAGACTGTATTACCATTTTTTGCGACTCTCTTAATTATTTAGATTCTGAAGATCAAGTTTTGCAAACATTTGAAAAGGTTCACGAAAGTTTAAAGGATCAAGGAATATTCTTATTTGATGTTCATTCTCCATATAAAATTGAAGAAATTTTTGGTGAAGAAACCTTTTTCATCGATGATGAAGAATTAAGCTTAGTCTGGTCTTGTACGCAAGGTGAGCAGCCTTTAAGTGTAGAGCATGATTTAGTGTTCTTTATGAAAGAAGAAAACCGTGATTCCTATGAACGTTTTGAAGAATATCACGTTCAAAGAACGTTTCCAATCGAAACTTATCGTGCTTTATTAGATCAAGCAGGCTTTGATGTAAAAGAAATGATTGGTGATTTCGACCAAGCAGTAGAAGAAACATCTGAGCGTATCTTTTTTATAGCGACTAAAAAATAAAAAACCCTTTAGAGAAAATTCTTTTTCTTAAAGGGTTTTTTACTTTATTAACGAGCGAAAAATGAAATTTCTTTCTTTGAAGTTTTATCTGAAAAATCATATACTGAAAAAAATTAAAATTGCTCTTTCACCTTTTCGATTTCTTTATCGAATTTATTATGTGTTTTCTCGAAAATCTCTTCAAATAAATCACCAACACGTTCTTCTAACACTTTAATTCCTTCTCCTGTAATACCACCCTTTACACAAACCTTTTCTTGTAGCGTTTCCAATGTAAAATGTTTTTGTTCAATTAATTTTCCGAAACCGATAATCATTTCTTCAGCTAAAATAGTGGCTTGTTGTTTAGTGATTTCTGTTTGACATACTGCAGCATCAATGAATTTTTGAAGTAAGTAACTAAAAAAAGCAGGGCCACAGCTTGCGATATCAGATGAAACTCTTGTTATATCATCAGTAATCATAACTGGCTTTGAAATGTTCGAAAATAATTCGATAATTCGTTCCTTATTTTTTGCTGAACAACTTTTCCCAAAGTTAACCAACGTTACGCCACTTAATGCTTGATTCGTGATACTAGGAATTACACGGGCTACCTGACAAGGTAAAATGGCTTCTAACTGTTCAACATTGATTGGACTAGTAATGGAAATAACGCAATGATTTTTTGTAAATGATGTTTGTAATGATGAAAGGAGTGGTTGAATTTCTAATGGTTTTACACAAATCAGTACGATTTCAGAAGCGCTAATTACATCTTTAGCATGTTCTGCGACTTTCAGTTCAGGGTATATATTTTTGAGTTCAAAAGCTTTATGAATTGAACGGTTTGTTATTGTTAACTCTGAAGGTTTAAGTGCCTTTGATTTAATAAAAGCATTCAGCAAAATCGATCCCATATTCCCTGTACCTATGATGCCTACATTCATGAGTACATCACTTCCTTTACATACGTTCTCTCCTACACTATATGAAGCAAGTTTGAAAATAATGTTATAAGTTCTAAGGAGGATTTTACATGTTCATAAAAATCATTCGAAATAAGTTCTTTTGGTTAACGTTCATCTTCATTTTGATTTTTGCAATTAACTTATTTCAAAGCAATCGTCAAAATGAATTGATCGTCATGCCAGAAACTACACAAACAAAGGATTCTAATGATATAGATAGAAACGACAACAACAACGGAACAACAGAAGGTAAACAGAACAAAGAGCAAGAAGAAATAATTGTTGATATAAAAGGGGCCGTTACAACACCAGGCATTTTTCATTTAGAAGTTGGAAGCAGGGTGGATGATGCAATTAAACTAGCAGGTGGATTTAAAAGTGGAGCCGATCGTAATAAAGTAAATTTAGCAGAGAAATTAAAGGATGAAATGGTCATTTACGTACCGAAAATTGGGGAAGATACTGCGGGCGATATGCAAGTAAGCTCAATTACAAATGATGCTGAAGATGATAAAGAGACCATTGACATCAATCATGCAACAATTGAAGAGCTACAAAAAATTCCTGGAATTGGTCCGTCTAAAGCCAAAAATATAGTAGAGTTTATCGAAATGAATGGTTCGTTTACCTCAATCGAGCAATTAGATGAAGTAAATGGAATAGGTACGAAATCATTGGAACAAATGAGACCGTTTATTTTGATTCGCTAAGGTTTCTTATGAGTATTT
This sequence comes from Bacillus sp. JJ664, assembly GCF_036962205.1. Lineage (NCBI taxonomy): Bacteria > Bacillati > Bacillota > Bacilli > Caryophanales > Bacillaceae > Bacillus > Bacillus sp. JJ664. Next base: position 8,941 of record NZ_JBALMS010000150.1, read on the forward strand.
TTTTAGCGTACGTTTGTATTGTACAAATAATAACAATCGTCTTTTTTAAAGAATTTCATTTGTTTGTTTTATTATTTTTAATGATTCCTTTTACGATTCTTTTATTAAATAGAAAGTGGAGTCATATTTCCTATTGTTTAGTATCGGTTCTAGTTACATCTTTAGCTTGTCTATATCAAAACCATATTACAAATACGCCGAAACCAAAACCATCTCATCTAATTCAAGGTGAAATTCAAACAACTCCAATCATTGATGGGAATAAAATTTCCTTTGCATTTGAACTGAAAGAACAAAAAGTATTGGTCGTAGCGTATGCAAATAAACAAAGTGACATGTCAATTTTTCAAAGGAGGACAATAGGGGATATATGCAGACTAAAAGGTGAGGCATCTCAACCAGAGCCCAATACAAGTCCATATTTATTTAATTACCAACAGTATTTAACTTATCAAGACATTCAATGGATTCAAACGATTGAACCAAAAAGTTTAATTGATTGTGTTCAAGGTAAAAAGTCAGTAATTCAGACGTTAAAAAGTGGAAGACAGTATGTAACAAGATATGTTGAAAGTAAATTTAATGAAAATATTGAAGGGGTTATAAATGCGCTACTTTTTGGGGACCGTACGAAGATGAGTCCGCAAGTAGAATCACAATATCAAATAGTAGGAATCGTTCATTTACTTGCGATTAGCGGTTCTCATATAAGTTTATTAAGTTTGTTAATATATTTTATACTCATTAGATTTGGAATAACAAAAGAAAGCAGCTTGATTTTTACAATATTGATCATTATTTCCTATGGGTTTTTAGCTGGTGCCTCAGCTTCAGTTGTTAGGGCAGTGATCATTGGCGTATTTGTTTGTATCATTAGATTACTAAAAATAAAATTAGATTTCATGACGCCACTCATTCTTTCATGCATTCTCATGCTCACTGTAAATCCGAATTATATTTATGATATCGGATTTCAGTTTTCATTTATCTCCAGTTTTACCATACTACTGACAACGAAACGTATTTTAAGTTATCGGTCATGGTATGCAAAAGCTTTGTTTACCTCAAGTACAACACAACTATCCTCATTACCAATCCTCCTAGTCAATTTTCACGAATTTTCACCCTACAGTATTTTCGTTAATCTTATTTACATTCCATTTATTACCTTTATCATACTCCCGCTATGTATGCTCTGCTTTATTGTGAGTTTCATCTTACCGGGTTTAAGTTGGATCTTCGAAGGTTTATTAACATTTTTTATTGAGTGCTCAAATAAATTTCTTGATCTTTGTATGCAATTACCATTCGTGAAGTTAGTTTTTATTCATCCTTCGAATACAGTTGTACTATTATATTGCATCATTATATTTGCAGTGTTTTATTTTATGGAAGATAAGAATAATCAAATAAAATTCAAGATTATCCTGTATGGTTTTTTTCTTCTCATTTG
>NZ_JBALMS010000151.1:0-1360 GCF_036962205.1 Bacillus sp. JJ664
CCTTTCGTGTTCTTCAACTATCACACTAGTAAGTAAAACATGGAAAGGGCTACCACAGCAACCCTTTGTTACACTATCGTCATTTCATTTGAGTAATGAACGACATTATTTCTTAATCATGTTTAAAATTTCGTTGGCTACTAGGTCGGGCTGGTAATGATGTATATAATGTTCTGCTTCCTCTACAATGACTTGCTTACCCATATCGGACCATGAAGTCAATTTAGCCTGACTGTCAATCCATTCTGATTGTTGCTTTCCAAATCTCCCTGAAGTAATGACTGTCATAGGAACCTCCAAAGGCTTGTTTCCTTTCAACACCTTCCTCGCATTTAGCTTACTCTGCCGCATTTCATCAGTGATGTTTTTGTTGTTTGCTTTAAGAAGTGTGGAAAGTCGATCAAGCTCCTTCAGTTCATTAGGTAATTGTTTCAGTCCATTGCGTTCGTTTGCAATTGATTCCGCAAATCCTTCAAAATGATACATCATTCTGGCTACTCCCGACTTAACAAGAAAACGTTGAATTAAGGAAACACCCGTTAAAGGTGTCTGTTTAGCGTAATATTCAGGGCTTCCGCCATCTAACAGCACAACTCCCTTTACCTCATCCGGATACTTTTGAACAAAGCGAATCGTCTCAAGTGAACTAAGAGAGTGTCCGACCAGGGTGTAAGGTGGTTTTATCTCGGATTTTTTTAATAATTCATGCATTTCTACTACAATGTTGTCGATATCTCGTTTTCGCTCCGTTTGATCGCTATAACCATAACCAAAGCGATCAATCACAGCAAATCTGGCATGCTCTTCAATTCTATCATACAATGGATAATAGTCGACGTAAGGATTGACGGTTCCCCATCCAGCATTAAAAACTACTGTTACTTTTCCTTCTCCCCCGGTATAAATATGCATTTTGTGACCAAAGACATCATACTTCTCTCCAGGAGGCTTCAATTTTGCCAGATCGTTATTTGCGCCAATCCATTGGTATACAAAACCTACTCCCAATAATACAATTACTATTGCTACCAAGGAAATTAAAGTTTTTTTCGTCAATCTCCATAATTTTTTTAATTTCATCCTCTCCCCAGTTTTCCTAAAATATTCTTGTTCATTTTTATTCATATTATATTGATCAGCCTGACAAATTTGTGTAAAAAATTGGTAAAATTTATTTAGTTATTATATTTGGGTGTTTAACTATTTAGTAACTTTGGTCTATTATTTCCTTTACATGCGTAAAAAAGTCCAAAATACATAAGGTTATGAATAATACCTTACATATTTTGGACTTCTTCAGATATTTTGTTATGGCATTTATGCCCTTCTTTAGCTAATTATCGTTTGATAAAAAAGTTCA
>NZ_JBALMS010000152.1:0-3978 GCF_036962205.1 Bacillus sp. JJ664
CGTTTTAACGTTGGAGATTGTGTACCACTTGTTACTTCTCCAATACATTCGCCATCCTTATATACAGGATAATGAGATCTTGGAATTCCTTTATCGATCATTTCGATTCCTACTAATTTACGCGGTATGCCTTGTTCTTTTTGATTTTTCAGAACTTCTTTACCAAAGAAATCCTCTTCTTTATTTAACTTCACAGCAAAGCCGATTCCAGCTTCAAGTGGAGTGATATCTTTTGAAAGTTCTTGTCCATAAAGTGCTAATGTTGCTTCAAAGCGCAGTGTATCACGTGAACCTAATCCACAAGGTTTTAATCCGTCCTCTTTACCAGCTTCAAGTAGAATTTTCCAAAGCTTAGCAGCATCAACAGCTGCACAGTAAAGTTCAAAACCATCTTCACCTGTGTATCCAGTACGTGAAACTAATGCTTCTACACCACTAATTTGGACATTATTTTTAAATGTAAAATACTTAATTTCGGAAACGTTAATTGATGTAAGTCGTTGTAACATTTCAACTGCCTTTGGACCTTGAAGTGCCAATTGCGCAATTTCATCACTTTTGTTTACAACTTTTACATCACCTTCAACGTGTGAGTGTAACCATTCAAAATCTTTTTCGATATTAGACGCATTGACAACTAATAAATAATGATCATCGCTAAATTTATAGATTAGTAAATCATCTACAGTTCCAGCATCTTCATAGCACATTGCACTATAAATTGCGCCTTCTTCTTTTAGCTTTGAAACATCATTTGTCATCATTTTTTGTAAATATTTAAGACTATCTTTACCAGTTACTTCTATTTCTCCCATGTGAGAAACATCGAATAAACCAGCCGCTGTACGAACAGCTTCATGTTCTTCTTTAATGCTCGAGAATTGCACTGGTAGCTCCCAGCCACCAAAATCAATTGTTTTACCACCTAAAACTTTGTACTCTTCATACAAAGGTGTACGTAATAAAGTCGTCATGTAGTCATCTCCCCCTTATCTACACGCTAGCATAATGGAAAAACTAAATTAATAGTTCGTCCAGCTAAACAATTAAATAATTTACATAATTTGTCTTTTTTCGGAAAAACTAGTAGAAAACCAAAAATTATTATTAAACAATATTAGTTTACTGTTAAATCAAAAGAATCTAATTCTTTGATTTAATAAAACTTATAAGAATTTTCTTTTTTTCTACACTCTTATCCTAACACTAAACGACAGTTTTCATCAATAACGAAGTGAAATTTTATCAAAAGAAAATTACGAACGTTACACAATCTATATTACTATAATGTTCATTATTTACCAATAATAAAATGAAATAGGTGAGAAAAAAATGTCAATAGAGATTAAATTCCATACAGAATGGCAAAATGAGTTCTTAGAAAAGCTTGAGAATGATGGACCTTGGTCAAATTGGGAAAACTATAAGCTCGCCTATCATACGAGTACAAAGCTAGCAGTCCCATCATTTACGGGTATGATCGCACCATCTCATTTGCCTAATTTAACGCCTCTACCTCATCAATTAGAGGTTGCTACAACTGTTATTGAAAAAATGAATGGAAAAGCAATACTTGCAGATGAAGTAGGATTAGGAAAAACAGTAGAAGCAGGTTTGATCTTAAAAGAATATATGATTAGAGGTTTAGTGAATAAAGTATTAATACTTGTGCCAGCTTCTCTAGTATCACAGTGGACATTTGAATTAAATACTAAGTTTCATATACCTGCTATTGCTCAACAAAAGAAAAACTATGTATGGGATAACTGTGATGTAGTCGTTTCTTCCATTGATACTGCTAAACGTGAACCACATCGAGAAAAAATATTAGACATAAACTATGATCTAATTATTATCGATGAAGCTCATAAACTTAAAAACAATAAAACAAAAAACTATGAGTTTGTACAGCATTTGAAGAAGAAATATTGTCTTTTACTAACAGCTACACCTGTTCAAAATAGAATCGAAGAGATTTTTCATTTAGTTTCCTTATTAAAACCTGGTCATCTAGGAAATAAAACAAGTTTTGAAGAATATTTTTCTGCTAAAAACCGCTCTTTAGAGCATGAAGACTTACTTCGTGAATTAATCGGAAAAGTTATGGTTCGTAACCGAAGACAAGACACTGGAATTGAGTGGACAAAACGAAAAGTTGAAACTGTCCTCATCAATTTCAATGAAGAAGAACAAAAATTATATGATTTAATTGATGAATGGCAAAAATCTCAATATACAGGTGTTAACTCTGCTTTTTCATTTTTAACATTTAAACGGGAAGCATGTAGTAGTCGAGAAGCTGTTTATGTATCCCTTAAAAAAATGCTTCAAAGATTTGAAAAAGAAAATATAGAAGTAACAGATCCATATATCGAAAAAATATTTCATCAAATCAATCAAATTACTTCAAATTCAAAAGCAAATAAAGTAATTGAATTAATCAAGAAAATCGATGATAAGGTAATCATCTTTACTGAATACCGTGCAACACAATTATATTTACAATGGTTACTAAAACAACATGGAATTACTTCTGTTCCGTTTCGTGGAGGATTTAAAAGAGGTAAAAAAGATTGGATGAAGGAACTTTTTAAAAATAGAGTACAAGTCCTAATTGCCACTGAAGCTGGTGGCGAAGGGATTAACTTACAATTTTGTTCTAATATGATCAATTATGACTTACCTTGGAATCCAATGAGACTAGAACAAAGAATTGGACGTATTCATCGACTTGGTCAAACAGAAGACGTATGTATTTATAATTTTGCTACTGTCGGTTCAATAGAGGAACATATTTTAAGATTACTTTATGAAAAAATTCATTTATTTGAGCGAGTAATTGGTGAGCTAGATGATATTCTTACTAGAATTCCTTACAAAGATTTTGAAGCACACATGAACGAAATATTTCTAAACTCAAGTACTGAAGGAGAAATAAAAATAAAAATGGAGAATTTAACATCCATTATCCAATTACAGCAACATAAACAAGTAGGTGATCAGTTTGCAGCAAAGTGAAATACATGACTTTATAGAATACTTTTTTATTAATAATGAATGTGAACTTGTCAAAAAAACACCGACATATTTGGAAATTCAATTAACTGTTGAAATGGATAAAAAGCTCATGAATCGCCCTTTCTATTGGCATTACTTAGAGAAAACAGGCGGCATTCCAAATCCAATGAAATTAACATTTATTACGGACAGTGAAAATGTACCTGAAGATATAAAGGGAGAACAAATCCACTTTGGTTCTCCACGACTTCATCAAATATTCTCAATTGTAAATGAGCTTGGTCAGTCAATCAGATTATACGAAAACACGAAAGCACCAATGGGACAACAAATTGCACTGCATCCTTGGTTAGCTGTTAATTACCAAGTGTCTTTTACATGTGACCATAAAAAAGATTATTTATACTCTTACGGAATTCATTTAATCTCAGGTACAATTATTGAAAATTTCCACTCAAAACTTGAAAAAATTCCATTCAGTTCAAAAATTCCAGATTTTTGTTACTCGATGTCACCAATTATAAAACCAATAAGTGGTTTAAATAGAATGGAACAATTACTGAGAAGTAAAATTCAAGAAGAAGATGAAACATGGGCAGAAGAAGCAAAAGATAGATGGAAACATGATTTGGAATTACTCAATCAATTTTATCAAGATGACGAGGAAAAACCTGAAAACTATTATGTTGAATATAATGCATTAAAGGAGTTATACGAACCTGTCATTCATGTCGAATGTATCAACGGGGGCTTATTCTATCTCTCACCAACTACAATGAACCGATTGACATGATTCGTAACTATTTCATTATTAAATAAGGGGCTGTCTCATGAGTCTATTTGACAAAGAGACGGCCCCTTATTTTATAATTTTAAGCTCTGTTAAATTTAAAAGTTGATTTGTAAAGTAAAAGACCACTGTAGTATTGCTTTACTTTATGTAATGAACTCATCGTAAGC
>NZ_JBALMS010000153.1:0-3287 GCF_036962205.1 Bacillus sp. JJ664
AAGTATAATTTAATAATAAAATTTTCTGATACATTATCTGTAAATTATTTAATATGGGGTGCAGTATTAAACTACTAAAATAATAGAAAAGAATCAGAAATGGCAAAATAAGAGGCTTAAAACAGTAAAAATAATTCTTTTAGGCATCCTATTACTTGTAGGTCTCTTAGGGTATGGAGTGTACTGGGCGTTTTTTGATATGATTAGCTTGCCAAAAGGAGATTACCTTACTGAGGAAACATTTCCAAACGGGGTCTATACTCTAAAAGCATAGGTTAATAGTGGAGGAGCAACGACTTCGTATACCATCTTTCATTTTCGTTTAATTTTAAAAACAATAAGTTAAGACTTGCATGGTTTATTCCAAATGTATTCTGTTACTTAATGGTTATTATTTTTTCTACTTCGGTAATTGAAAACTTTGAAGGATTGAAAGAAATAAATAGATTATCAGTTTGGGTTGTAGCAATGATTTCTCTACTAATAATTTCTATTTTCGGTAGTTTTCCTTTAAGTACTTTTTTAGAGTTAAAACATTATGTTATTAATTCTAAGGGATATTCAACAGGGTCAGCAGAAGTACAAGGAATGGAGTTAGAAAAGACAGATTTAAAAACTGATATTGAATTATTACTATTGGATATATAATTCTATACAACTAACTGGCTCGTTAGTTCAAGAAGATTACAAGTCGCTTATGAGGCTTTTTTTTATTGGAGTATTTGGCAGGTTAGTGGATTAAAAAGTGAATTAATCCATTCTTATCTGTATTAATTTAACTGCATAAAGCAGTTGTACAGAGATTATAAAGTTGTGTAATTTTCAATTATTTTGCGGTAATGAAATTAAATATCAAATAAAGGAAATATCTTCTTGACAGTCGAATAATAGCATAGAACCATAATTAACTATTCCGGTGAGGAGGATTCTTATGCGTCCGCGACCATTATTTATTGAAAATCCAGAGCATGCTAGGTATGTTAGTCTTGTGCCAGATGGAGATATTGAAGAAATACTTAGTAAGCAACGAACTAAGACCATTACCCTCTTGAGCAGCATATCAGAGGAGTCAGCAAGGAAGGCGTACGCACCAGGGAAATGGACTTTAAAAGAAGTGATTGGGCATATGACCGACTCGGAACGTGTGATGTCGTATCGAATGCTTGCCATTGCACGAAATGAAAGTGCACCTCTCCCAGCAATGGATCAGGATCAATACGTTTCTGCGGCAAACTTCAACAAATTATCCTGGGAGCAGCTACTATCTGGTTTAGACACAGTACGCTCCAACACGTTAAGTCTTATTTCAACCATTGATGATGCAGCGTGGGATCGTAATGGAACTGTAATGAACAGCCCAGTTTCGATAGGTATCATTGCATATGGCATTGCCGGGCACGAGTTACACCATATGAAAGTGATTAGTGATAAATACTTATAGGTCTTTTTCTATTAATGAAAAAACCTAATTTCTTATTTAGTGTGCGTTAGTTGAAGAACCAGCAAAAAAAGGATCTTTCCTGTTGAAAGTCCTTTTTTTATTGCCGATAACGGTATTTATGTAAACTAGATTCACCTACGATTTCTTGTGAAAATAGGCTAGTTCTTGTGCAACTAACTGGCGCGTTTGTTGAAAAAGTAAATAAAAAATTGTATCCAAAGCGAAACTAATAAAGAGCAACAATTATTAGTAGCTCTTTATTAAATTCTCATTATTTATGTTTTTATGGGGACAGTTATCTATTAGTTCTTTAGCGATTTTCTGACCTTCCTTGCAAAAACTAATGGATCATCAATAGCTTCGATATTTACGTAAATCAAATTTGGATTATCAAATAGCCACTCATTGTGTATAGAAGAAACAACTATTCCATGTTTAACAATTGAAGATACAAATTGCTCAACTTCATTTTGCAAGAGTGCAACTCTACCTAAGCATAAGGCTTGTTTAGTCTGATTATCTTTCGATTCAAATGAGAAAGAAGAGGTTACTCTGAATCGCTTTCCTAAAATTATTGCTGGTATTTCATTTCGATTTATTGTTGCCACACATTTTCCCCCGGCAAATCCCTCTTGGCCTCCGATAATTCTAGCAAACTCTTTACAAATCAATTCATCATTGGTCACAACTATTCATCTCCTCCCAAGTGTTATTAGGATATGAATAAATGAAAAAAAAGTGAGTTTTATAATCGTTTATGTCACTAAAAGTTTAATAAGAAATGATAAAATAATTATTATAATTTTCTAATACAACTAACTGGCGCGTGAGTTTAACAACATGACTACTTCGGTAGTCTTTTTCTTACGACTAGTCAATGGATATTTTAAATTTATTTGACCCTAATCCTTTAACTGAGTAATGAAAGATAAGCCATTTCTTAAGCGGACACTCGATTGATCCGCGAGAAGGGGTTTAACAATGCTAAAACATCTTAGACTAAACCCGTCATCTCATTGCTCCTTTTTATATTTGTTTCAATTGTTTGAGTATGGTTATCCAGATTCTCAGTCCTGTCAACCATAGTGTCAAAGCAGAGCCAAAACCGATAAAAGTAGACGTTGCAATTAGAGTTACATTGCTAACAGTGACATTCGTTGGTAATAAGAAAGTAATAACGCCTAAAATACAGAGCACTCCACCTGTACCATAATAAAAATTTTCTCGAAATAATTTAGCTAAAGGAAAAAAATGAATACCGACAATAATAGCCATAATAGGGAAGAAGACTTCAAAATGGTTGATTATGTTACAAATCACACTTGCAATAAAGATCGCAAGACCCTCTAGACCGAAGATCAAACCAAATTTTCGATTTATTTTTTTCCTATGTTCACTCACTTCCGGTATAAAAGCATTGTTCATGTTACGAGCTTTACCAAAAAGCGATATGGCTCCGATGAGTAAGATTATTGTCATAACAACCGAAAGAACAAGTAACCAGGGAGCTACAAGTCCATGTGAACCAATAATACCAATGGAAGCCCAAAGCGCTCCGAAAAAAGTCATGAACATCACACCATTTGCAGCTCCAAAGACTTCAGCTTTCGACAATTTTACTAAATCAGTCATAATTAACCAGGCTCCTAAAATCCAAAATTTGTATCTACTCATATATAATCACCCATTCTCCTATTTAGTCTAGCTTTTTTACAAATGCTATGATGAAGTGCGTCTACAAGAGTGTTTGCTGGACCTGGCTTAGCAGGATATTGAATCTTCTTATTAAACTAACTGGCGCGTTAGTTTAAAATTTTGAGTCACTTCTGTGGCTCATTTTTTATTA
>NZ_JBALMS010000154.1:0-4179 GCF_036962205.1 Bacillus sp. JJ664
TGGTTCGTTTACTGGTACGTCTGTGGCTTTTCTAATTAGACAATCAGAACCCCAAAAAATTGGTAAAGCTATTAAATATTCAGGAGTTACTGTACTTGTTGGCTTTGGACTTGGACCAGCAATAGCGGCTTTCATGTTACAATATTTGCCTATTCAACCACTTAGATTACCATTTTGGATCTTAATAGGATTATTAATTATCTCGAATGTCATACTAGGATCTCTACCAAAGGATGTAGTTACGAAAGAACAAAAGCTTGCAAAACATAAGATATCACTTGGCGTTCCCAAAAAAATACGTTCTCACTTTTGGTCGATGTCTGGACTTGCTATTTTTACAGTATTTACGATCCAAGGAACAGCACTTGCTCTAATTCCTACTTTCGTGAAAAATGTTATTCACACATCTAATTTATTTATTTCTGGTTTGATCTTTTTAATTCTATTAGGTGGTGGTGCATTCGCACAGTTTATTCCTAGACCTTCTCAACCTGTTACACGTATTAGATGGGGGATCTTGCTTTTAGTTATTGGTTCTTGGTTGATTGTTACATCTGGTTTTATAGCAAGTTTACCATTATTATGGATCAGTATATTCATACAAGCACTTGGTGGTGGATGGACTTTCCAAAATGCACTATTTTTTGCAGGGCAACTGCCTGAACCTGAAGCGAAACCACGTGTGATTTCGGCTTTCTGGATGTGTGCGTATATAGGGTTTATTGTGCCTCCTGTTTTTGTTGGAGCACTTACTCAAATTTTCAATTTAAACATTTCTCTTGTCGTGCTAAATCTGTTTTCTTCCTTGATTGTCGTTTATGTCTTGTTATATTCAGTTCGATTTAAACGTGAGACATATAGTACAACAGTTCCAAATAAAGGAGCTTCAAGATGATATGTAATAATGAACGGAGAGGGGGAATGCAAACAAACCATTAATTTTTAATTGGATATTTGAGAATGAACGTTCTCAAGTTGGGTCTTCAGCTATTAGTTACGATTAAAGCAACTGCAAATATGGTTTTATAGATAGGAGAATCTCCCCTATGATTTCGCGATCAATTAAAAAGTTGCGCATACAATGGAAAATCTTTGAGGGATTCTATTAAAAAGCATCAAATTAAAATATGTTATTAACGATCGCCGTCAAGTTTTGTCATCAAAGCGGAGGATCTGATCTGATTAATAAAAAAGATAATCACCGTCATGGGTTTTATCATAAAAATAAGATTTTATAATAAGGGGAGTGACAATATGTATGAACGATTTTTGGTTCCAGTTGACGGATCCGAACACTCTAAACATGCATTGAAATCGGCAAAAAGGTTGGCGCAAAACATGGGGATAAATGCCCGTATAACGCTTCTTCATATCATTCCTAGTAACAATATCAATACAGTTGCTTTCGGAGTGGATATTGATATTGAACAATTGCAAGTAGAGGAAGTTAGGAGGATTTTAGATGAATCCGCACAAGTCCTTTCAGGGTCATCTATACAATATGATAGCGAATACCATATTGGAGATCCTGCAGAAATGATATGCAAGAAGGCAAAAGAGGGAGATTACGATCTTATCGTAATGGGTAGCAGGGGACTTAGCCTCTTTTCAGAACTGCTCTTGGGAAGTGTAAGCCATAAAGTGGTCCAGCATGCGAATTGTGCTGTAATGATTGTAAAGTAAATAAGAGGTGATCGTTACCCCAAGTACTAAGAGAAAAAGTACAAGAAGTAACCAGGTTTTATTATAGAGTTTTTAAATGGTGAATTAATTTAATCAAGCTAAATCGTATGGATATGATTAGTGTTATTATGGTTTGTTGTTAGAACAATATCCTTACTGTAAGGAGGGTTTATAAGTGGATTTTCAAATAACTGATTCTGCAAAGGAAGTATTGTGCAATAAAATGAATGAGAATCAATTTATTCAATTGTCATTTGATCGTGGGAGCTGTGACATAGTAAATAATATTTACGAAATGAAAGTTATTAACAAAAGACCAAATGACGCATATGAAAAAATTTTAACAGTAGATAACATTGAATTTTTAGTTAATAATGACTTTGAAGAAGTGTATGATAATCAATTAGTAATAGATTATTCAAACGGATCATTTATCTTTAAAAATAAAAACCAAATATTTAATAATAAAATAGGCCTTAGATATGTTTAGTATTAAACACGCGCCATAGGTAGTCATAAAATATTAAGGTTCAAAAAAAAATTGAAGAGGTAAAACCAGGAAGGTGTTTTAGCATCCTAATGGAGAGGGTAAGTTCCACTCTCTGAAGGTTAACTGAAATATTTGAAGTGTTTTAGTTACACTAAATGGAAGGGTGTTTTTTTCATCTATGTTAAAAATGAGTTGTTACACTCGGCGGCAGTTTAACTCATTTTCAAAGAGAGGCTTTGCTGGTTGCTGGTATTATTTTATTGAAAGTCAAGCAACTGAGTAAAACGAGTTCTTTTTTAGGTGAATGAAATATAATTCAAATGGAAACTGCAGAATCTATAGGTGGAGAGAATAGTGCACCAAGAAATGGCTGAGGCATCAACAATAGGACAGAAACAACTGTTGTTGTAATTTGGTTAGAATAAACGTAAAAAGGCAATATCCCAAAATTGGTGATGTTGCCTTTCTTTTTTTATGAGCAGCGCGAATATAATCTAGTAAAGTCACTCGCGGCTATTAATACTTACCTTTTAATTAAATTTGCCGGGGTTTCTCCTTTTATGCTGATACGAGATTAGCTGCAGCTATCATCGCCATTTTAAAGCGAATTTCGTAAGTGGCAGAGCCGATATGCGGCAAAGTAACAACATTCTTCATTGAAACTAGGTGATTATCCATATTAATTGGTTCTTTGACAAATACATCTAATCCTGCACCATAATTTCACCTGTTTGGAGGGCATGAATTATCCCGTTGCCGTTTTTTATTAAAATTCGGAAAATGTGGTGTGATTAAAAATTCACTTTTGTTGCAAATATAGGTAGATATCGGTTTGCAATGTTTTTTTTTGCTTGACTTTCCACTTATATGGAAGGTTTATAATTCTAGTACAGAAAGGAGTGAATCAAATGTTTAAAATCAGCGAGTTTTCAAAGTTAAGCCAAGTTCCCGCTAAAACATTACGATTTTATGACCAACTTGAACTCCTCAAACCTGCCTATACCGATCAACAAAACGGTTACCGTTACTACAAGAGCGAACAGCTACTTGATCTTCATCGAATTCTGGCGTTTAAGGATCTTGGTTTTACACTTGGACAAATCAAACAGCTTCTGAATGATAATGTATCTACTGAGGAAATTCGCAGAATGTTTCGACTTAAGCAGAAGGCGCTGCACTCGCTGATTCAGTCTGAAATGGAGCGTTTAAGGCGTATTGAGGTAAGACTGGAGCAAATTGAACGGCAAAGTGATGGTCTTTCTCATTACGAGGTTGTGGTTAAGAAGGTCGAGCCCTTAATGGTTGCAACGCTTAAAGAGACCACGGATAGAGCAAGTATTCCTGGGTTATTCGAAGAAATCGACGAATATTTAAAATGGAATGGAATTCCGCTACCTGTTACCCATATGGTGTTGTGGTATAGTTGTACGAAGTGTGAATACAGTATCGATTTGGAAATAGCTTGCCCAATCCCGCGCAAGCTTCAGGACACGGCTCGCTTTCAGACGAAGGTGTTGCCGGAAATGGCGGTTGCGTCAGTGACACATATGAGCAGTCCAGATATATATACACCAGTTAGCATCGATCTAGGTTCCTGGATTGAGGAGAACGGCTACCGAATCATCCCGGAAATACCGAGCAGGGAAGTTTATCTATCAACTCAAGAAAACAACAAATTGCGGTATGTGACCGAGAGTCAGATGCCCATTTTGGGATCAGGGTTCATTCAATAACCATTTAGCCACAATCGATAAAGTAGTTATTGCTAAAATTTTTTACAAAAAGAGTACTAGTTACTTATTTCAACTCAAAGGAAGTAAATGAACTATTGTCTAGAATCTATAATCCAAAGGGATTTAAAACCCGTTTTAAATAATATCATTTAAAAGATTTTCAACTCAAACAAATCCGTGTGAGAGGAGAATAATATTAAATGAAGCTGAACTTTAGAAAACATTTAGATAAAAATTTAAAGTGGTATTTTTTAGGTTTTATTATTTTATTTG
>NZ_JBALMS010000155.1:0-3903 GCF_036962205.1 Bacillus sp. JJ664
ATTTAATTTTTTACAGGTTTTTTATAGCTATCCCCTCACCTACCTATAATTTTCCTAATAAGAGTTTTTTAGATATCATTTTATTAGTCAAAATAGTTTCTGCAAAGGGATAGTAAATTTTCTTTATTCTTTTCTTTCTTTATCTGTGATTGTAACCTTTACTTTAATAGTGCCAAGAGAATCTGATGTTATTGGAAACTTATTTTTTTTAATAACTGATTTCCATGAATTATAGTTATTTCTATATAATTCTTCTTCTAAATGTAATACATCCAACTTTTTACTTATTCCTATTAAAAAAGTCGTTCGGATTTCCTTTTTTATCTTCTTTCTAACTTCATTTTGTAAAACTTTATTGCTGACTTTGGAATTTAACTGAGTTACAGTTGCATGAACTTTAATATTCAAATTAAATTTTGGAACACCTGATTTGTTTACCCTAGAATGAATCTTAATAACTGGGTCTTCAATAGGAAGCAATGCTTTTATTTTTCCGGTTTTTTCGTTAAGAGATAGAGGGGTACGTTCAGTATTCCGATCAACCCAACGCAAACCTTTTAAATCGCTTTTGGATATCCATTGTGGTTTTTTCGTTTTATAAAACAAAAAAGCTCCATTTACATTCATCATTGGCATATTTTTATCATCTTTTTTCCACAGCTTATCATCTAAACCAAGTGTAGGTACGATAATTGAAGTACTAGGTTCATTAATAAGTGCAGCGAATTCAACTAATTTCATCGGTGATATTAATGAATGTTGTTCATAGTTTCCATTCGGTAAATGTAATAAAGTCATAATTGGTGAATTAGGTAACATAGGTTCTACTGCAAAAATTTTATCAATTGGTTCTTTTGTTGTATAAATCCAAGGTGTGAGTCTTGCATCTACAAATCGCTCTAAAGTATCCAAGGATTCTTCTACTTGTTTTTTACCTAAGGCTGCTTCTTTAAATACTATTGAACTAATTTGACCAAATAATGTCCTTTGTTGAGTGCTATTGTATAAGTCGTTCCAAGCATTTGCAAAAGTTGAACCTTTTCCTTTACCAATCCAAATGTTAGGCCCTTCAGTTCCACTACTTCCTTGCTCTGATTTACCAATAGTTGAAAAATCCAATACTTGTACATATAAAACATATTCATTATTTACATAATCTACTCCTAAAGCTGAAACATATGTTAATTGATTTAATTGTTTTATATCCCAACATCCGGTTAAGAGTAAAATAGGAGCAATTAGTAGTATTAGCCTCCGTTTCAATTTGACTTATCCCCCTGTTTTCGTCCAAGTTTCGTATATAAAAATTTTGGAGTCTTTTTCGTGAATGTTTTCGGAAGCTGAATTAAACCTTTTAAGTAGTCACTGTCACTTGGATTAAAAAATGAAGACATGTATGGCACTCCAAAAGATTTTAACGTTGAGATATATATTAATATTAGAAATTGAGCAAGCACTAAACCTGGCAAACCTAAAATACACGCCATTATAATACTTATAACTCTCATTAAAATAACAGCACTTCCAAAAGACTGGTTTACAATTAGGAACTGAGATATCAATGTAATTGCAACAATGACAACTACATTCGGAGAAGTAAGTCCTGATCGAATCATAGTTTCTCCTACTATTAACGCTCCTACCACCGTAACAGTTTGACCCGTTGATTTTGGCAAACGCAAACCTGCCTCGTACAGAATTTCAAAAAGAATAGTCATTATAATTATCTCCATCCCTGGAGAAAATGGTATCCCTGTAGTATTAATAGAAATTGTTGCAAGTGCTGGAAAAGGTATCTGGTCTTGATGAAAAGATACCATTGCAATGTAAAAACCAGGAAGTAAGACCGAAATTAATAAACCTAAATATCTTAATATTCTTTCAAGTGTCACAAAATAATAAGGCATGTACAAATCTTCAGCAGATTTTAATAAAAATTGTAAATTAATTGGTGCTATTAATGCTGCTGGAGCACCATCTATTAATATACAAAAGCGTCCTCGTTGCAGTGATTCGACTACCATATCTGGCCTAGTATTATAAGTTAAAGACGGAATAATCGAATATGGTGAATCTGATAATAACTCCTCAAGAGGAGAAACCCCATTTAGAATGTCTACATCTACTGAATTAAGTCTTTTTCTTGCTTCCTCAATAATACTCTCATTTATTACATCTGATAGGTAGAGTAATGAAACGCTAGTTTGACTTCGTTTACCAATCGTAAATATTTCATTGCATAAAGTAGTACTACGTACTCGTTTTCTAAGTAATGCCACATTTGTTTCTAGAGATTCTGTAAACCCGTCACGAGCACCTTTAATTGAAACCTCATAAGAAGATTCCTCAGGTTGACGTTGTGGAATTTTTGATATATTTAATGAACAAAGCTCACCAGTTTCTTCAAATAATAATATTAATTCACCAGAAAAAACTTTCAATGTGATTTGTTGATCAGTATCTTTTTCGCTGCAAATGATGGGTATTAATTGTAAAGTATTATTTTGGAGATTAGGTAAAACAAACTGATTCATATGGATAGTATCAATCATTCCACTTGAATAGACAAAAAGCACTCGTTCACTTTTCGAATCATTATATAAGTTATGAACTTTTATTTGCACATCTGCACAGTTGCTGAAGAGTTTTCTTATTTTTTGTTCATTTATTTTTGAAATGGGAATCACCCCCCTTTTGGTTTTACCTTAAATTTTATAACAAAGAGTACTAATAAAATCGATATGAAAAAGATGACTGGTATAAATATAGGGAAATAATTATTATTTACAAATGAATGAAGATTTAAGGTCGTAATAGGTATACATGCGACTACAAATAACGTAAAACTTAAAGCCCATAACAAATTTTTCAAGTTAGGTTTTGATCTTATATTTAAAATATCAATACATAAGTATAAAGTTAAAGCAATTCTAATAAAGGAGCATGACATAAATTGATAAACAGAGATAAAGTCTACATGTTGAATAAATTGACCAATTCCGAGAAGTCGCCATTGCTCATAAACAGGGAAATGCATATTTTCTGATAATCGAGGTCCAAATAAAGAGATTGAATAAAATAATGGAAAAAGTGATGATAGTAATATCAAACTTCCTAAAAAAAATAATTGCAAGAATTTAACTCGCTTATTGATATGATGTTGAACTAGTAATAAAAACAAGAGTTCAATATATCCTCCTGCAATGTAAAAGCTCCCTTTTAAAATAGGATTCCAACCATTTTGTATCATCGGTTTCATCCAATTTATGTGCATAAATTGGATATTTGCTCCATCAAGAAAAAGCTCAAAGAAGAGAATAAAAGGAAAAAGAAATACTGATATAACAGCAATGGATGTTATGCCGGCATATGCGCAATAAGTACAGATAATTATTAAACAAGCTTCGATAACAATTGTTGGTGTTTTAGGTAAATAAGTTATCGTAATCCAAAATGAGATGCTTTTTAAAGCAATGTATGAATTTATCAATAAAAAAACTAATAATGGGATTACGATTATAGAATATGCTATATTTCCATATCGCTGTTTTATAAGTAAGGTGATGGATTTTTGTTCTGTTTTTTTCATGATGTAGTATAAAATACAAAGCCAAACTAATAGAGCTGGAAAAGCAATAACTACTGATATCCACGCATCTCGACCAGCTATGTCAAATAGTACTGGAATCATAATAAAATGGTTCATAAGTATACTGGAAAGTAGTACGAGGATTAATGCTGCACTAATGAAAATTTTTTCATTATTCATTTTCGAGTAATACCTCCCAATATCTACTAGTAATTTATTTCATTAATATGAATATATTTTCCATTGACACAACAAACTATTCATCAAAAAACTGCAGCCATACCATCCAAGAAGATTGGTAAAAGCTGCAGTTT
>NZ_JBALMS010000156.1:0-19440 GCF_036962205.1 Bacillus sp. JJ664
TAATTATTCCATATGAATTTACCGTTCCTGATATTAGTGATTCGGTTGCATATTTACTCATACTAGCTGGATTTACATAATCGATTATTGGATTCAACCCGACGATTATTCGACAACCAATAAGGTAAACAATTGAAATCAATGCAATAACAGCCTGACTCTTAAAAATAGTACTAATCATCGTTGTAAAAGTAACAATATAAAGAACCCATGCAAGGTAAAAGAATAGTCCAGTAATCATTTGTGAAAATTGAACATTCGTAAAAAGATAATTTACATATAAATAAGAAACAACATAACCAATTGAAACACTTATAGCAGTAATAAATCCATTTGATACTATTTTTCCAGCTATATATGAAACAACTGAAACAGGTCTTGTTAGAATAAAAGCCAACATGCCGTTCGCTTTATCTGATTGAACAGTTCCCATCATTGAGATTACGATAATCATAATACCAAGCTGATCAAATTGAGATCCTAATGTACTAGCAAGTACTTCAACTCCTTTTTGATTTGTCATGCTGGGGTCAATTGTTAGTCCCTGCGCACCGCCTAATGCCTCTAGTATTGTTGGTAAAAAATAAGTGACGATAGGCTGAGTTAACCCTAAAAATATAAAGACTATAGGTAACCACATAGCCTTATAATCAAGTATCATTTGAGCAAATTCTTTTTTAGTTAATACAATAAAGTTATTCATTTCTACACCACCAATTTTAGGAAAATCTCTTCTAAAGTATCCTTATTCATATCAAATTTTACGATGTCCACTTCATGCTCAATTGCATTTTTCAGTATCAAATTTTTATGTTTTGAAATATTATCAACTTTTATTTTGACTTTATTCCCAATGACTTCAACGTCCCTTACATATGGTAATTTATTAAGAATATCAATCCACTTTTGATCCTTTGCAGTAATTTCCACATTTAATTTATTTTCGTTTTTTCTATTTAATAGTTCTGTAATTGTAGTGTCTTCTATTTTAGCTCCATTTTTAATGACGACTAATCGCTCACATATTTCTTCTGCGTCCCCCAATATATGAGTAGATAATATTATTGATGTATCCTTTTTTATTTCTTTAATTAGGTTTAGCACTTCTCTTCGACCGATTGGATCTAGTGCAGATACTGGTTCATCCATGACGATAAATGAAGGTTTATGTAGTAGTGCTTGAGCAATACCAAGTCGTTGTTTCATTCCACCGGAAAAAGTACCAACTTTTGTATGCTCTTCATCTGAAAGTCCGACTTTCATCAAAATTCTAGGAATTGAATTCGTTAATTCTTTTTTTGTTAACCCAGAAAGTTGACCCATAAATGTAAGGGTCTCTTTTGCTGTCATCCAATGATAAAAATTAGGATACTGTGGTAAGTAACCTATTTCCCTTTTCATTTGTGAAATTTTTTTACCATTCAAGAAAACCTCACCTGAATCTGCATAAATTATATCTGAAATTACTTTTATTAATGTAGACTTCCCTGCACCATTCGGTCCGATTAATCCAATACATTCACCTGCTTGTAGTTCCATCGAGAAATTATTGACCGCAATTTTCCCTTTAAATGTTTTTGTTACATTTTTGATATCTAGTTTCATGACCTTTCACGATCCTTTCTCCCAATAACAAAGTACAGAATAGGTCCAAATGTATTCGCAAATATAACAACAATCGTCCAAAAGACCACATTCTCTCTCGTTTTTCTATGTCGGTACAAATCAATTAATGCAATTAAAATTAATAGAGCAGATACTGCGATAACTGGAAATATAATCGGTAAATATGCCATAAAATCAAAATCTTTTAAATCATCAAACCCATAGTGTAGCTGCATTTCATCTTTCCCCCTATGTTTATATTTTCATTCTCATTATTGATAATGATAATATAACTATAGTTATGTTGCAACTACTGTTCTCATTCTTTATAATGAGAATTAAAATTAATCAGTAAATCAGGTGAAAATATGAGTAATAAAACTGAAATATTAATGCATCCAGTAAGAATGAAAATCTGCCAAGCATTAATGAGGAATAAAGAGAATGGATTAACACCATTAGAGATGATTAAAATCATTAAAGATGTCCCTCAAGCAACGCTTTATAGGCACATTCAAATCATGGTCGATTCTGATATTATTCGAGTTCTTAGAGAAAAAAAGGTCAAATCTGTTTCCGAAAAATATTATGTTTTAAATGAAGATGAAGCAAGACTTGATGAAGAGGAATGGAAAGAAGCTTCTATTGAAGAAAAATTAAACTATGTATCTTCTTATCAATTGTTACTGATGTCTCAGTACCAAAATTATCTAAACAAATTAGAGGAACAAAATAGCCAAGAAGATTGTGCTACTTTTTCAGTAGTAGAATTAAAGATTAATGAAGAACAATTTTTACAGTTTCAAAACGAATTAAATGAATTAATGACTAAATACTACAACGCCACGAGCAAAGAAACAGATGCCCCTGTTCGAACAATTGCTATTACGATTATTCCAGAAACTTAAATAATACAGAAAGAAAATTTGATAAATAAAAATAATGAACTAACCAATGCGTTAGTTCATTAGCATGAAAGTCTAAATTTAATAAAAACCCAAATCTAAGTTTTTGTTTTAGATTAAAGTACAAGTTTAACAATTCCGCCTATCAATAATAATATGGAACCAGTTAATAGAGTTATTTTAGTGGACCGGTTAGATTCATGAAAAAGTCTTATTAAAATGTCCAACACCTCAATTCCAAATATTTCTTACTACTATTTTATATGAAAACGTATTTAATAAGATACAAGTATATTAGAAATTATTATTTATATCCTTCTAATG
This sequence comes from Bacillus sp. JJ664, assembly GCF_036962205.1. NCBI lineage: Bacteria > Bacillati > Bacillota > Bacilli > Caryophanales > Bacillaceae > Bacillus > Bacillus sp. JJ664. The sequence continues at coordinate 2,835 of NZ_JBALMS010000156.1, forward strand.
TCTCCCCTATCTAATTATCTGATCATACAGACAAAATATGTTACAAAATTATGATGTAGCTTGATATCATTATTTCATTAATAGATTAATCGTATATGTAAAATATTATTTTGTTTGTCGGGCATGAAAGGTCGTTCTCCTTATCCACATTTATATGTTATATTGAAAAAAGTGGGAGATGATATTATGTTTTTAGAACTGTTCGAGCAGTTGCCCGTAAAAATTTTAACTGTGGCATTTCTGATTTTATTTACAGTTTATTTTATCCGCAAATCGATCAAGCTTTTCTTTGATAAAACGAGTTTATTGGATGAAAAACGCGAAGAGACAATCATGCATTTCGCAAGACAAGTGACAAAAGTATTGGGATGGGTCTTCTTCTTACTTTATGTGATTAGTAATTTCGTAAAACTCGGCAAGTTTATTACTGGTTCTGTCGTTGTGGCAGGGGCCATAGCTTTAATTCTACAGCATATCATTCGAGATTACATTATGGGGCTAACCTATTTGTTTGAGCGACAAATACACCATGGTGATTATGTGATTATCAACGGAAATCGCCAAGGGAAAATTGAAGAAATTAGTATGCGTTACTTGAAAATCCGTCAGTATGATGGTTATCTCTATACGGTTTCCTACAGTAATATCTCGGAGCTTCAAAATGGGACCCGTGGGATGCGTCGCGTAAACGAAAGTCTAGTCCTCAATTATAAGCAAGATCCAGATGAAGCATTTATGGTGATGGAGGAAGTTGCAAAAACTTGCAACGAGAAATATGGTGAATTCCTGTTACGGGATGAAACCGGTGTTCCTGTTGAGCGTTTCAAATTCAACCAAATTACCGAACTGAATGTGGATTTCAGAGGTAACCGATTCTCTTTATCTGGTCTTGTGAAGGAATCGGATTATGTTGAAGCAAGTAAAAAGGTTAGATATGAATTGGCGAAGGCTGCTTACCAGTACGACTTGATGATGGCAGAGAATCATATTACAAGTCATTAATAAAAAGCAAGAGTTCACTACTCTTGCTTTTTATTTATTTATAACTTTTATCATGCTAAATATGACCCCAAGATGTTCAGATACATGAGATACGTTATAAATGAGTAGATCTTCAATCGTATTTGCTTCTAGAAAATTCTCTTTAACAACAGTATCAAGTTTACCATCCAAAGCTTCGCTAATATAATCAAGCTGTTCGCTCAACTGTTCAATTAATAACTCCCATGTAGGCGGTTCTTCTTTCCAATCAAGAGGTTTTGTACCGTACGCAAAAAATGTTTGGTAGCTTTCTGGTAGAACCGTTTTTTGCTCGGAAAGTCGAAGTACATGGTTTTCCGTAGTAAAAAGAATATGACCAAGTTGCCAATGAATACTATTTTTAAAGCCTTCAGACACAATAGCTCTCTTATTTTCAGGACACTTCTTAATCAAATCAAACAATTTATTATATTTTTTATTTAATAGTTTAAAAACATAAGAATCATTCATTATTGTCCCCCTGTTTTTACTTGCGATAAATGTGTATTAAAAAAGGAATTTCAAAAGTGAAATTCCTTCTTAAAATAGATTTTAATATGTTTTTGATTTTACTTCAAATTAAGCCTTTGTTGTCGTGTAGTTTTCCTCTAATGTTTTCTTTAAAAACGAGGCTAATTCAAGCATGCCATATTTACCGGCTTTTGCTTCTGCATCAGAATTATAGTTCGTGTTTGTATTGATATCGTAAGTAAATATTGTACCTTCAGCATTTCTGATAAATTCGATTCCAGCAACTTGAATATTATTATTAACTAGAACATCTTTATATTTGTTTAAAATTTCATCTTCAAATCCTTCAACAATTTGGAACTTAGGTTTCTCTTCTACTTCTTCTCCAACCGGGCAGAATAGATCGCCAATTTGGCATACGTCCGCTGGGCAAAGTTCAAAACCTTCCGAAGTATCAACCTTAACAGCATATACAAAGTTTCCTCCGACAAACTCACAACGAGTGATATAGCTTTCAGGAGACAATATGTATTCTTGGATAAGGGTAATGCCATCGACTGGTTCTTCGAAAGTAGGACCTTCCACATAAGCTTTTAAAGCTTCAATACTATGGAATAATTGAACACCTAAACCTTTACCTGCACGATTATGCTTCGTAATAAATGATTGTCCTGCGAAGCTCTCTGCTGCCTTTAAAATGTTTTGCTTTCCAACCGCTGCAATTGTTTTTGGCGTCTTAACACCATACTTGTTTAATTCTAAATATTGTAAAACCTTACTAACCTCAAGTTTTAGTGCATTCGTTCCATTTAATACCTTACGACCGTGTGCTTCAAGCCAAGCTAATACTTGCGCAGTAAATTCAGCCGCAAAACGGTGATCACGTGTGTGAGAAGAAGCACTCATTCTGCTATAAAAGATCCCTTCTGGTGGTTCCGTTGATAAATCTAACGTACCTTCGTCTAAATGCCATTCTTCATAAGGAACACCAAGTTCCTCCAATCTATTTGTTAAATGGACTGTCCATTCACTATTTTCATGAATTACATATACTTTACTCATTTTTACTACCCCTTTCTAGCTCTTTATTAAACTACGTTTTTGTTCAACTAATGGCATAACTTTTTTTGAAAATCGTTCCATTTCCTCAAGTTGAGGAGAAAATTGTAATAATAATAAGTCTAAGCCAGTTTCTTCATATTGTAAAATTCGATTTGCAATTTGCTCTGGAGTCCCTACTAAATTTGATCGTAAACCTCTATTAGACACCGAGTAATCCTGTAATTGGATTTGTTGCTCTAATTGTGACTTTTTAGTGAAGTCTTTAAATCCAGCATATCCGCTTGAATCCTTCACATTTGTGATTTTTTCAAGCTCAGTTTGTGCCTCTTCTTCTGTATCACGGCAAATAACATAGGCAGCCATTCCAAAAGAACTGAATGGTGAATTGTCAGTTTGTTCACGACGAGCTTTCATACCTGATATTTTTCTTTCAATCTCTTCAACAGTTCCACCATGCATTACATATGCATCGCATTTTTCTGCAATGGTTTGCTTGCCTTTTTCACTTTCACCACCTGCATATAGAATCGGGTTAGGTCTTTGAACAGGCTTCGGTGCAAGCTTCGTGTTTTTCAAGTCGTAAAATTGGCCTGCATAATTGAAGGTTTCTTCTGTCCATAAACCTTTTAGTACATCAATAAACTCCTCGGTACGAGCATAACGTTCATCATGTTCTGTAAAAATACCGCCATATTGACGCGCTTCGTCCGCCCACCAAGCAGAAACAACGTTTAACGTAAATCTCCCGTTACTGATTTGATCAATATTAGCTGCCATTTTTGCTGCAACAGCAGGATTATGAAACCCAGGGCGAATCGCCGTCATAATTTCTATTTTTTCTGTCACTGCTGCTAGAGCGGCTGCGGTAGACCAAGCTTCTAGAGAATCATGTTCTGGTCCCTTGATATCATTTAAATATAATTCAGCTATTAAAGTAGTTGAATAACCCCATTTTTCAGCTGATTGAATCACATTTTTTGCATATTCAAAAGTTGGCGGCATATTTTCGTCATCTACATTTCGTAACCAACCTCCAAAAATCGGTAACCAAAAACCATATTTCATCTAGATTCTCTCCCTTGCAATTTATATCACCAAGTTTACCTATCTAATAAGTTGGTATTATATACAAAAAAAACTCTCCTCGAAAGAAGAGAGTTTAAAAACCCTCTTCTCATCTTTCAAGCATGTGCTTGTTGGAATTGGCACAGTATTCATAAGAACCTGCTGCCGAGGCTTCAAAGGGCCAGTCCCTCCACCTCTCTAGATAAGAAGATAAATGTACATTCAACTTTATTATTAATAAAGTGATAATAGTTAAAATTTATTAAATTGTCAATTAATTAGTTCTGAATTTATCCTACATTTTATAACTGATAGATGATAGAATAGTCCTTAAGCTAATTCGACTAAAATATAAGTTGATTAAAATAATCTCATCGTATCTATTCTCCAATTGAGATAGTAAGTTTTTACTATAATCTTATTATTCAATAATATTTACATCAAATAGATAATCAGATATTTCGGTACCTTCAAAACTTTCTCCGGTGATATTTCCTTGTTTATCTCTTTCTTCACTTGTTTTCTTCATTGCAAAAGTTGAAATATAAAAGCCTTCAACTGGTAGTTGTTCATCATCTAATAGTTGTATTTTTTCATTCGATACAATATACAGATCTTGATTTTTCACTTCATAACGAACTCGTTCCCCTAAAGTTTTTATAACATAGGATGAAAACTCGCCCTTAGAATGAGTAGTGTCTTTAATATTAAGTACATTAAGAATTTCAAAGAAACGGTCAGCATCAACTAAGCGGGAGTATTGGAGCCATGTATCTAGTGGACTCTTAATAACTTGATACCTATTCTTTCTAGAATCATATTGAATATGATAGAGATTAAAGCCATTTCCATTTTGTTCTATTAGTTGCCATCTTAAGTCTGTTATTCTACCATTCTTCACATAGTTCACTTCGTAATCTTCTAGCATCAAACTAGTATTTTTTAATTTTAGTTCTTTCTTAATCAATTTATATTCATCTTGAAGGTTAATTGTATACACTGAAGCAAGTTTATGTTCGATGATAATTGGTCGACTTTCCCATTTATTAATGGAATATGGTAAAATCCAATGGTTAAGTATTAATGCAATAACACCCAAGTAAGTAGACATTCGTTTGGCATGTGCATTTAACTTTGGTCTAAAAAAAAACAGAAATCCTAAAAATCCAATTGGTATTGTGAGTTGATTGAAACTTATGGAAAATGATCCTAACACAAAGTATCCAATTATTTTTAAATGGAAATAAGATTCTGTATCGAACTTTTTCTTTTTCCAAACTAAAAATAAGAAAATCCCAAGAAATATAACTAAATAAAAAATAAATGCCATTTTAACCTCCATCTAAATAAATAAGCTATATTTATTGCAATGAGTAAGTTAGTGACTCAAGCCTAGACTTTATATAACAGTTAAAAAAAGAGTAGCTATTGGCTACTCTACGAAAATCTTTTAATAGTCATTATTCGATTGAATTCGTACTATTAGAGTTAATATTTTCTAAAGTTTTTTCAGGTAAAACAGTGACAGCACCTTGATTTATATAACCATTTGTCCTCGATGCATATGACTTAATCAATTCTGCTACATCAATACCTGTCATTTCTTTTAATGGTTCTTGCATTTCAACCATTGTTTTTGTAATACTCTTTCCAAAAGATGGAATCCCCTGACCATTACCTGAATCAATAATCTTAACTGATTCAATATTGTTAAGTGGTTGAGCAATTTTTTCTGCAAAAATAGGTAACATTTCAATTAACTTTTCTGTGATAATGACATCACCATGTTTTTCCATCGCCTCAGCTAATAACTTACGTGCTTCCGCTTCTGCTTTACCACGTTCACGAATAACATCTGCTTCAGCAGTACCTTCTGCTTTACGAATCTTGGCTTTTGCTTCCCCATCAATTTCAGCTTTACGTGCCTCAGCTTCAGCTTTTCGAGTAGTTTCATAGTATTCAGCATCTGCTTTTGTTTTACGTACTTTACTTTCCTCTTCTTCTAGCCTAACTGCACGTTCACGTTCTAGGAATTTAAGTGATAATTCTTCTTCTTTTACTTCTTTTGCTAGTTTGGCTTTTTCAAGCTCATAAGACTGTTCTGATTTTGCACGAGCACGCTCCGTTTCTTCCATGAAGGCTGCATCTTTTATATCTTTTTCCTTTTTTGATTCTGCGATAGCAATTTGACGTTTGTATTCTTCTTCTTTCGCCTCTTGATCAGTTTGTGCTTTATGTATACGAGTTTCACGCTCACTATTTGCCTCAGCGATTTCTGCCAGTTTACGAACTTCAGCAATTCGTGGTCTACCTAAGTTTTCTAAGTATCCATTCTCCTCATCTGCGTCACGTAAATCTGTTAGACCTAATGATGTAATTTTAAACCCCATTAAATCAAGCTGCTTTTGTGCAACTTCAGATACATCTTGATTAAATTTTTCACGGTTACTATTAATATCTTCGACCGTCATTTTAGAAAGAATCGCACGAAGATTACTTCCAAGAACCTCAATAATTTCTGCTTCAATTTCTTCTTGTTTCTTACCTAAAAATTGTTCTGCATAGTTTGCAATACCATTTAAAGTATCCGCTACCTTAACCATTGCGACTGCATCAGCAACAATTGGAACACCACCATTTGTATATACTCTAGGCGTTGATAGCTTTAATTGAAAAGAAGTAAGGTTTACAGGGGTTGATGTTTGGAAACGTCTTAAACGGTACCCACCACCTCTAATAATTTTCATCGATCGACCTTCTTGGTCTGTAAAGATATTTGTTTCTTTCTCTGGATCACCTAATTTCGGACCTGTAATAATTAATGCTTGATTTGACTTTGCTGTTCTGTAACGATACCTGATCCAAAAAAAATAGCCTACACCAACAATTGCCGCTACAATCAGCAATGGAATTAAAAACAAAAGTCCTCCTAAAAAGCTTAACATTGCCACTTCCTCCTCCTAAAATTTCCAAAATATTACATTTATTCTAATGTTCGACATAAATGATGCGATTCCTTGTTCAAAAAACGGATGTGTTAGAAGAAAAAATATGGATTTATAGATTCGATTTGATGTAAGTGACATTTACAAATATAAAAAAGCTGCTTAATAGGCAGCTTTTGAATTTCAATTATGTTATACGTTTGTTAAATAACATATGCTTTAGTAGAAAAAATAGAATATGTAAATCTTAATTAATCCTTTTTGCTAAAGGATGATTTTCTGTGAACTGTATTAAATCCCACAAATTTCCGTATAAATCCTTAAATACTGCTACAGTGCCGTAATCTTGGGATTTAGGCTCTCTAACAAATTCGATCCCTCTTGAAGTCATTTCGTTATAATCTCTCCAAAAATCATCTGTACCTAAAAAAAGAAACACTCTTCCACCTGATTGATTTCCGATAAATGATTCTTGTTCAGGTTTAGATGCTTTTGCGAGTAATATAGTCGTACCATTTGAACCCGGAGGTGATATTACTACCCATCTTTTATCTTGTTCAGGTTGGTATGTATCTTCTATTAAATGAAAGTTTAATTTGTTTGTATAAAAATCTATAGCGTCGTCATAATCTTTTACAACTAGGGCTATATGAACGATCGATTGAATCATTTTAATTGCTCCTAACTAGTTTATTGCTACTTCTGTTTCATAACAAATGCTTATTTATTCGAAATAAGGATTATATGAATGTAAATGATGTTTATTTTTGATTGTATAAGTCAATATCATTCAAAAAGCTTCCAATTACTCGTAAATACTCTTCTGGTTCTTCGATGTATGGCATATGTGCACTCTGCTCAAAAACGTGGAATTTTCCATTCGGTGTAAGAGAGCTGAAATATTTAGTTGATTCAGGAGTTGCTTCATCAAAACGCCCACATGTGTACATCGTTGGGACATGAATATCCTTTAAATTCGAAGTACAGTCAAAATGCTTTAAGTTACCGGTCACGTGAAACTCAGAAGGGCCCCACATAATATTGTAAATTTCCCTATTTCTTAAATGTGCACCATTTTTTATAAATTCCGGATTCGGTTCTTGTCTAAACACGAAATGCTTATTAAATACAGCTGTGGCATTCTTGTACTCTTCAGAATCTGTTGTTCCATTTTCTTCACAATTTTTTAAAGTTTGTTGAACATCAAGAGGCAGCAGCTTTCGATTTTTATCTTGATCCTCGGCCCATAGTGGAGCACTCAAACAAGGGCTTGAAAAGATGATACTCTTCACACCGTCTGGTTTTGATAAATAATATGCTGCAGCAAGTGTTGTCCCCCACGAGTGACCTAAAATATGAAATTCATCAAGAGAAAGTGCTTCACGAATTTTCCCTAATTCTTCAACAAACCGATCAATATTCCATAAAGAAGTATCTGTTGGACGGTCAGACTTTCCACATCCTAACTGATCATAAAAAATAACCGTACGATGTTCTGCTAGTTTTTGTAAGCCCTGCATTGAATAGTGTGAAGAACCAGGCCCGCCATGTAAAACAATTACAGGAGTAGAATTTGTATTTGTATCATGTATCTGATACCATACCTTCCCACCTGTTACATCAATAAAACCTTCACTTATACTCATCTATTTCTCTCCTTCTTTCCTTTTAAGTATGATTGTTTAAATTGTATTAAAACTGTTGAATTATGTAAAAGTAAGTCATAACTTTATTAAACTATCTCATGGGTTAGTTGAACAAGTTATTTTTATAGTGTTTACTCTATGGATTCTGCTAATTCTTTTAACTTATTATATGTATTACTATTGTGAAAGTCTAAACCTATTATATCTAAACGATCACACTCAAAATATAAATGTTCACACCAATCGGCGACATTTTCTTTGACTGGTTTTTCGCATTCTTTTATATATTCTCTAAAATCCATTTAAGTTAAATTTTACTTTAGTTAATTAAAAACAAAGAGCCTCTAAATACTACGGAGGCTCAATCAAATTAATATTGGTCGGTAAACATCTGTTGATCTAAGATGCCATGAAAAAATTGTTCAAGAACTGGGATGTCTTCTGTCATAATACCAAGTTTTTGTACCCAATGTTCGGGATGTTTTATATCTTCCCTACAAATTAAAATCATGCGTTCACTTTGAATTGAAATAACCATTGCTTTCCCTAGAAAATGACCTGAAAAGATTATCGCAAAGTCGTAGCGATGGCTATCAGTAGCGATGCAGTAATAATGTATATTTTGAGTTTCTTTCTCTTCCGATAAAATGTGAAAATTCATCCTTACCACTCCTTTTTTTTATTTTGCTAGTTTGAGCTACCTACAATTGAAAGGTTAAGTGATTTCAAGAAAAAAGAAATTCTAAACAATCTGCCTTTATAATTAAATTAAATATGATGGGTCGATTTCCCTTTATTTTTCTCTGTTTTTTTACATGTCCTCTAATTTATAGTTCATAATTTCACTTCACAATTCCATATTTCAACATCTCAGAAGCGAATTTTCAACCTTTAAAATATCCTTCGTTGGAGATACTTATATACTTTGTCGTAATCAACTTTATATCAGTTTTTTATATAGTTTAATAATGCTCAAATGCATTCCTTCGTGGTATAAATTGAACGTTAGAAACTGTTTTGGTGTCTCCAAAGTCATTCCTGCAGAAGTGGTATACGGTGGCATTATTTTTTCGTCAAGTCGGTCAGAAAGTGTTTCTTGAATCCGAACTTGTTGTGTTTTCAGTAGTTCTTCTAGCTCTGATAGAGTAGGTACTCGATATTTGTGAGAATTTAAAGGTGATGTACCGTATTCAAATTGTTCCTTGAAACCTTCTGGTAAATTTTGTTGAAGTCCTAAATATTGAAACGCAAATCTTTCTACTACAACATATATATGCCCAACATTCCAACGAATTGTATTTCGGAATCCCTCAGGAACTCTATCAGCCATTTCTTCTGAAACTCCTTCTAGTAGATTCAAAGTTTGATTTCTTACAAAAGCTAACTGATTGAATAAAAATTGCTCCATGTACCTCAACTCCTAATTTTTTTATCGTTTTCCATAACTAACATGATTAAGTGTCTTACTGAACCTTTACTTTAAATGAAGTTATTCATTTAAAAAGCATGAACAAATTTAAAGCAAACAAAATGATAAAATATATCCCCTATAAAAAAGACTTTAATTACCATAATATGTTAATTCTCTTCCGTGCATGATATTCCCTCTAAAGTGACTTTTGAAGTTTACAATGTCCAATATAAAGACACACTTAGATGAACAAACATAAAAAGTTGGAATCATTAAATTTAAATGATTCCAACTTTTTACCGATTCAATTAATTGATTACACAAGCATTATTATTTTTGATTACTTTGAATTTCTTGTTTCAGCTTATAATTTCGCATCCTTTTCATATTTTCAGGAGCGTCCATTGGATCTTCGACTATCATTTCAATAATACAAAGTCTTTCGCCACGTTCTTTATCTGCTTGGTTGATTGCTTGTTGAAGCTCCCCATTTGTCCGGACAATAGCAGTAAAAGCATTCCCCCCAAAGACTTCAGCCAGTTTTGTGTAAGACCACTGAGGAATTTTGTTGTATTCTTGATTTTTTGTTTTCACGTTTAAATATTTTTCGATAGTATAACCGTTATTGTTTAAGACGAAGATGATGGGATTCATCCCGTAATAAAGCATAGTGCTGATCTCTTGCGCAGTTAATTGAAGTGAGCCATCGCCTGTAAACAGTAGTACGCGCCGATCTGGTGCTGCGATACTGGCACCAAAAGTCGATGGGGTTGCATAGCCGATGGATCCCCAACCACCTTGTCCAATAAATGTAACATTACTCGGTAGTTTTACCTCCGCCATGCCATTGTAGAACGTACCGGTCTCGACGACAAGGATGTCATCTTTTTTCAACATATGTTGAAAAATCGGATAATAGCCAGCTGCCTTAAGAGGTTCATCGGTTTTTGTTTTGCTCTGATTATAAGGGAAGGTCACTTTACTTTGAAATTCTTGATTTTTGTATCCTATATTTTTTACTGCATTTAGCATATCTGCAGCCAGTACATTTGGATACATCGCCTCACCGACTTTTACAAAGTCCGGTTGAACCTCGACAGTCTTTAATGAATTCAGTTTTGCTTTAAAATTCGCGGTGTTGGTGTCCGCCAATACCAATCCTATCGCAATGATACAATCTGCATTTTCTACAATATCTTGCACTTCAGTAGATCCGAAAGAGCTTAAGTACATACCAATATAATTCGGATGGGTTTCATCAAACGCCCCTTTTCCGAACAGCATTGACGCAACAGGAACATTCATTGCATCTGCCAACTGTAGAACTGCATTTTGAAGACCAAAACGCATTGTTTTGACATCAACCAGTATGACTGGATTTTTAGAACGCTCTAATAACTGACGGACCTGATCCGTCGCAGCTTGAAGAGTTTGCTTGTTTGAGGTTCTTTGCTGTGGTACTGGCACTTCCCGGACCATAATCGGCTTGGCTACTAAATCATCTGCTACTATGAGGTATACTGGTTGTTTTTTTTCTTTAGCAATTCGAATGGCAGCAGGAATCTCAATCATTGCATTTTCTGGCGTTAGTACCGCACTATAGGCTGTTATCTGTTCATACATCTTACGAAAAAGATCAAAATTCCCATCCATTAATGTATGGTGCATGAGCTTGTGCTCTTTTTGGACTTTTTCTGGAGGGGAACCAACAATGTGAATGATTGGAACATTCTCACTGAAGGCTCCCGCAATTGGATTACAGGCGCTTAGCTCTCCAACCCCAAAGGTTGTTATGAGTGCAGAAATCCCTTTGATTCTTGCGTAGCCATCTGAAGCATAACCAGAATTAAGTTCGTTCCGTCCTTCAATAAATTTGATTCCATTATATCTCTCCAAAGTATCAAGCAATGTAAAATTATAGTCTCCTGCAACGCCGAAAATTTCTGTAATGCCCGTAAGCTTCAAGCAATCAAACAAATACTGACCAACTGTTTTTTTGGTCATACCATTATGAGAGTCAGAATTGACCGTACCGTTCATCTTATCCATTTCACACTAACTCCTTATCCAATTTATGGAATTGTACAGATTATTAGTATCCTTTTTAATCGTACCCTATCACGGAGTAGGCTATACGATGTTTAATGAATGATTGAACTACTTTCTAACGACAAAAAAGAAGAGTTCCTTTTTAAGGAACTCTTCGAAAGTAATGATCATTCGGATTGCTTAGTTAATCTCTCAAACTCTTCTAATATCCTAATTGTATCTATTCGTTCAAATAAGGGTTCAACATCAGATAAATATTGGGATGTAACTAGAAATGGGCTCCATTCAGTTACTGTTGTAGTGTTAATCATGTCATGAACTTTCCTACTTGAAAAAGGAAGGAACGGAGTTAGAATTTGTGCTAAATTGGCAATTAAATAGATACAATTTGCTAAAGATTTTTTACAAGACTCAGAATCTTCCTTTATCTGTTTCCAAGGCTGTTGTTCATCAAAGTATTTATTTGAGAATCTAATTAATTCGAAAATTTTTTCCAATGCTAGTTTGAAAGTAGTAGTTTCAATGCAATGACCTACTTCATAGTACAAAAGATTAACCTTGTCTTGAATAGTAGATGAAATGACTTTATCAGGAATCATATTGTTAAATGATTTTTGAACAAATTTCAATGTCCGATTTACAAAGTTTCCATAAGCACCTAATAATTCACCATTATGACTATAAATAAACTCTTTCCAAGAAAAATCCGCATCTCGACTCTCAGGAGCGTTGATTGTTAAGAAATAGCGTATTGAATCTGGACTGTATCTTTCTAAAAGATCTGGAACCCAAACAGCCCAATTTTTACTCGTGGATAGCTTCTTCTTCTCTAAAGTCAAATACTCGTTAGAAACAATATGTGTTGGTAATGACTCTATCCCAAGACTAGAAAGAATACCTGGCCATATTATTGAATGAAACGGTATATTATCTTTTCCGTGAACGTAATAAGATGTTACGGAAGAATTCCAAAATGTTGAATCGTCATTTTTTGTTTCTTTTCCCCATAATTTACTCGCTGTGTAATATCCAGAGACCGCCTCAATCCAAACATAGATTTTTTTATCTTCATATCCAGCCACTGGAACACTTACACCAATAGGTAGATCTCTTGAAACTGCTCGATTCTGCAAACCTTCCTTTAAATATCGCTTAGTAAGTGAAATGGCATTCTCCCTCCAAAGATTCCTAGTTTCTGCTTCTTGAGTATAGTTTTCCAATACCGTTTGGAGAGTGCTTAATGCGAAGTAAAAATGCTCTGTAAGCCGTGTTACCGGAGGATTGCTACAAATTTTACACTTTCTTTCAAGCAATTCAAGCGGTTCCAGTACTGCTGAACAGTAATCACACTGATCTCCACGTGCCTTTGCCCCACAATTAGGACATATGCCTTCTACATATCGATCAGGTAAAAATTGTTGATCATATTCACAATATGTTTGTTCAATTTCTTTTTTGTAAATAAATCCCTTTTCAAGTAGTTCTAGAAATAATTGTTGAACAATTTCATGATGATGTTCTGTATCAGTTCTTGTATAGATATCGTATGAGAATCCTAATTTTGAAAAGCACTCTAAAAATTCATGGTGATAACGATCTGCTATTTCTTTAGGAGAAAGACCTTCTTGTTTTGCTCTGATTGTAATAGGTGTACCATTACAATCACTACCTGATACATACAAAACCTTTTCTCCTTTTATACGGTAATATCTTGCTAGAATATCTCCAGGTAACAAACTAGAAATATGACCAAGATGTAATGAGCCATTAGCATAAGCCCAAGCACCTCCAATAAAAATACTCATATTAAAACCTCCTTAATATTTATTTGATTTTAAAAACAAAAAAACCTCACCCTTAACTGTAATAGTTAAGGACGAGGTTTGAATTTCCACGTGGTACCACCTTATTTTGTAAATGATTCACACCATTTACCTTTACAAGTACGGAGTTATAATTGCTACTCTTATACTGTGACGTTGATAACGAGTGTCAAAACTCGTCGTAGCCTACTAATACAAAAGTATGTTCAGTACGAAGCTCAGAGACCATTGTTCAAATGTTTGTTTTTGCTTCTTTTCAGCTACCGAAGCTCTCTGTACAAAACAACTACATTTTACTTTTTCTCTTCATTGCCTGTATTATATTAATTACCAATAGTATATTCAATATTTTTTCAAAAATCAATGTCTAAAAATTTTATATAATTAAAATATTTTACATATAAATTTGTCATTTTTACCGATATTTAAATTTCGGCCCCATTTTAACCATTTTTGGAATATCTCTGTCCATAATGCCCTTCGTTCCTATCCGTTTGTAACTCCCCTACAAACAACTTTTTTAAATGGTCGTTTAAGAACATCCCATTTGGATCAAGTTGATGACGTAACTTTTTAAAGTCTTCTATTTTCGGATATAGTGCACATACATGATCTGCCTGAAGTGTATGTAGTTTTCCCCAATGTGGTCGTCCATTGTACCGGTGAAAAATTTCTTCTACATCTGCAAAATATTGTTCATGCTCCATCCCTTTATACATATGGACAGCAATATAAGCTGAGTCGCGTCCGTTTGCTGGACTAAGCCAAATGTCGTCACCCTTCACATAACGACATTCAATAGGGAAATGAACTTGATAGTTGTTATTCTCGACAAGCTGATGGATTTCACGTACAACAGTTTCCATTAATTCAGCTGGAACACTATATTCCATTTCATTAAAACGAACGAGACGAGTTGTTGTAAATAATTGATGAGTATAACCAACATCTTTACCCGTATCAACAAATTTGGCTGATAATCGACTGATTGATTTACTCAAACTTGGAATCATACGACATACCCGCGAAAGAGCGCCAAATAATACATTTTCCATAACCAATTGATTAAAATCACGCCAAAATCGATTACTAGGTAGTTGTTTCTTTGCTTCATTCATTAATTTAGCTTGAATTGTATTTGTATGTGGAAACCAGTAAAATTCAAAGTTGCGGTAATGATCTCTAAACTCCGCTAACTGGTTAAAGCATTCATCTAATGATAAACGTTTACTTTCGTATGTAAGGACTGTAGCTGGAATGACGCGCAATGTTACTTTCACGATAATTCCAAGCATCCCAAGTGATACTTGCAACGCTTTAAATAAATCTGGGTGACTCTCTTCATTACATATTAATACATCACCAAAAGCAGTCACAATTTGTATTTCCACTGCTTGAGTGGAAATACTTCCAAGCTTACTTCCTGTTCCATGTGTTCCTGTACTAATTGCACCAGCAATCGATTGTTTATCAATATCACCAAGATTTTCTTGTGCCCATCCTTGTTCGTGAAGAGCCGCGCTTAGATCGCTTAATTTCGTTCCTGCCCAAACACCGACTGTTTTCGTCGCTTGATCAACTTTTTCAACTCCTGCTAGAAGGTCCAGTGAAACAAGTACATCGTTTGTATGTACAACAGGTGTAAATGAATGTCCCGATCCGACAACACGAATCTTACGACCTTCTTCATTACAACGTTTTACTATTGAAACAACATCTTCAACACTTGTTGGATAAGCAATATGTGACGGTTTACTTTTAACAATACCAGACCAGTTTTGCCAATTTTTTTGATTTTCTTTTAAAGAAAACATAGTCCATCCCCTCGATAAGTAGTTACTTTATTAATAATTTCACCGTTTGAAACACAATAAAGATGATTAAAGCGTTCGCAAAGTTCGCCAGCTTTTGCATGCCGTAAAAATATAGGATCACCGAGCATTAAAGGAATTGTCCCTCGGTAATCAATTGGTGTCTGCACTTCTCCGGCTCCTTCAAGTGACAATAATTGGGCGTTTTCAGGC
Organism: Bacillus sp. JJ664; assembly: GCF_036962205.1. Lineage (NCBI taxonomy): Bacteria > Bacillati > Bacillota > Bacilli > Caryophanales > Bacillaceae > Bacillus > Bacillus sp. JJ664. The sequence continues at coordinate 18,351 of NZ_JBALMS010000156.1, forward strand.
AAATATGGCTTTGGTAACTTATCTGTTCCAACTGCTCCTGATCCAATGTAACCACCTCCAGCACAAGTAAATAGATGATTATCCGGTTTGCGAACAATTTCAATCGCAAAGCCAGCAGCTGGTTTATATTGAAAATCACGATAGTTGTCAAATAAACCTGGAGAGAAAAAACCTGACCCGACAGTTACTTCTGTTACAACGTGCTCATTCGTTGTTGAATGTAAACTTCCTGTCCCTCCTCCATTGACAAATTGGAGGGTAATCCCGTAGTTTTCAATCATTTGAATCGTCGCCGCTCGTTTTTCGGCAATTTGCTTGATAGATTGCTTTTTTAGTAATGTAATAATCTTATTTTTTGCAGTTTTCTTCGGAGATTGGTCTCCAACTCCAGCAATTTGAGCTTCGTATCCCATTACACCTACTAAACTAACTGACGGGGAAGATATGATTTCCTCAACTACTACTTTCGCATCATCTACACTCCGAACTGGAGAACGCCATACACCGAAATGAAGCCCCGGTACATCAAATGACATATCAATGTCAAGACATATAGGGAGTGTAACGTTATACATTTGAGCAATTTTGTTAAGATGCTTTACATGTTCAACAGAGTCAATCATTAGCGTAATCATTTTTCCTTGTTGATTTAACTGACAAATTTTCGCCACGGCTTCAGAATCCCAAATCGGATAGCCGATTAAAATATCTTCAATTCCTTCGTTCAACAAGTACATCGCTTCATTCGCCGTAAAACACATCACACCTTGAAACAATGCATGTTTTTTCATAATATATTTAATGATAAAAATGCTTCGAATTGATTTACTTGCAATTCGAATCTGTTTATTTGATGCCGCTGAAACAATCCTTTCAATGTTTTCATCTAATAAATCAAAATCAACATAACCAAATGGCTTTGTTGTTTTCTCAAATATTTTCTTGTAATATTGATAATCTTGTTCCATTCCATCATTCCTTCCTATTTAATTTGGATTCTGTTAAATTACCATCTGCATTTTTAACAACTAATCAGCATTAATTTATCTATTAAAACTCATTATTTTCATAAAATTCAGTTAATTAATTT
>NZ_JBALMS010000157.1:0-11414 GCF_036962205.1 Bacillus sp. JJ664
CTCAATAGCCTCTACACCTTTAGTAGAAACATACCTTAACATGTCATCAAAACTTTGATCGGAGAATAAAACTGTAAAGACACCTAATTTCAATCAAAATCCCTCCTTAATTATAATTATCAGAATATACTGTTATGTAATCCGTTACATTTCTAACATATATAAATTTTCCACGTAAATCAATAGTTTTATTTAGTTTAAAATATTTTATTGACAGATAATTCAGAACATATTAACATAAAAATGTAATCGATTTCAGAAGATTATTTACAGTGATTTTACAGAAAGTAGGATAAAAAGATGGCAAACATCCAACAGGTTGCTAAACAAGCAGGAGTTTCTGTAGCAACAGTTTCAAGAGTATTAAACGGACAGAACACAGTTTCCTCTAAAACAAGAATTAAAGTAGAAGAAGCCATTCATAAATTAAATTATGAACCAAGTATGTTAGGGAGAAATTTAAGAAACTCCGAAAGTCGAATTATCTTAATTTTAATTCCTACGATCTCAAACCCATTTTATTTGGACATTATCAAAGGTATTGAAAATATTGCGATCAGCCAAAATTATAATATTTTACTTTGTGAAACGGATTCAAATCCAGAGAAAGAGAATATTTATTTTGACCTAGTTAGGAAAAAGATGGCAGATGGGATTATCTCAATGGATCCTGCTGTTAATGTAGACACATTAAAAAAACTAGCAGAAAATCATGCCATTATTCAATGTAGTGAATATGGAGAGGACAGTGGCATTCCTTATGTAACAATCGATAATGAGGAAGCTTCTTATCGAGCAGTGAAACATTTAATTAAAATAGGTCACTCAAAAATTGCACTAATGAATTCTGATGAAAAATATTTATATGCAAGACAACGTAAAAAAGGCTATCAAAAAGCACTAGAAGAGCATGGGATTACCGTAAAGGATGAATATATCATTCATACACAGCATTTAGGATTCGAATACGGCCAGCAGGCAATGAAAAAAATTTTAAACATAGAAGATCGACCTACTGCGGTCTTTGCAGTATCTGACCTTTTAGCTATTGGCGCATTAAAAGAAATCAACAGTAATGGACTTCATGTTCCAAATGATATTGCAGTAGTGGGTTTTGATAAAATTGATTTTTCAAATATGACAAATCCTACTCTAACTACGATTTCACAACCAATGCATAAAATGGGAACTGTTGCAGCGAAAATGTTAATCGATCAGATCAAGGGTGAAAAAGTTGAAAGTATCATATTAGATCATGAATTAGTGATTCGTGAGTCTACATCGGGTTAAATCGATTTAAGGTCAGCGCTCTGTTATTAAAAGAGGTTAATAGTAGAGCGCTGACCTTAAATGTAATCGATTACATAAAAGGGGAGTTTATTAAACAAATACTAAGGGGTGAATGGTTTTGAGAAAATTACTAGTGGCTGGAATGTCTTTAGTAACAGTATTTGGGTTGGTAGCTTGTAATGATAAAGGCAGTAGTGTTGGTGGAAAAGAAGACGATAAGTTAAAAATCGGTATTTCTTTACCATCTGCAACACATGGTTGGATGGGTGCATTAATTGATAGTGCTGAAAAGCAAGCAAAGGAACTAAAAGAGAGTGATGGTATTGAGTATGTAATGACCAATGCAACAGATCCAAATAAGCAAGCAAATGATGTTGATGATTTAATAGCACAAGATGTAGATGTTATTGTCATGCTTCCAATTGAGTCTGCTGCACTTACTCCAGTTGGTCAAAAGATAAAAGATGCTGGTATTCCTTTAGTCATTGTAGATCGCGAGTTAGAAAATGATGCTGCGACTGTTGTTGTAAAAGGAGACAATGAAGGGATTGGCGTTAACGCTGGTAAATACTTTGTTGAAAAGTTAAATGGCAAAGGAAAAGTAGTTGAAATTACAGGGCCACCAAGTTCTGTTACAGAGCAACGAGGTTCTGGTTTTAAAGAAGCAATGGAGTCAGCTGGTGGCATAGACGTAATCGCTTCTCAAAGTGGCGACTTTTCTACTGAAAAATCTTTAGAAGTAATGCAAAACATTTTACAAGCCCACCCACATATTGATGCAGTTTTCACTCAAGATGATGGTATGGCACTAGGTGTACTACAAGCAATTAAAGAAGCAGGACGCAAAGATATCAAATTCATTACAGGTGCCGGCGGTGGTAAGGCTGTATTTGATAACATGAAGGAAGATGGTTTAATTACAGCAACATTCCTATATTCTCCAACGATGGTCGCTGACGCGGTAAAAATTGCAGCAGATATCGCGCAAGGTAATGACCCAGAAGAAAATATAATCGTAAAAGAAGCAACTCAAGTTACAAAAGATAATGTTGAAGAGTACTATAACCCAGATTCTAAATTCTAAATAATCGAGAGGAAATACAATAATTGTCGATACAGATATTGTATTTCCTATTTTCCTATAAAGGAGGGATCATGCCATGTCTACGAATCCTTTAATGACAATGAACAGTATTGAAAAATCATTTAACGGTATCCCGGTATTAAAAAATGTTTCATTTCAAGTTGAGAAAGGTGAAATTCATGCATTATTAGGTGAAAATGGAGCGGGAAAATCAACATTAATGAATATTCTTGGTGGCGTTCATCAACCGGATAAGGGATCAATTCATATAAATGGAATCGATCGTAAAATGATAAATCCAAGAATATCTCAGGAACATGGAATAAGCTTTATTCACCAAGAATTAAATGTAGTCTCCGATCTAAGAGTCTATGAAAATATGTTTTTAGGTTCTGAACTTCGCAACAAAATAGGTTTTTTAAAAGTAGAAGAGATGTGCAGCAAAACTAGTGAGATATTAGCAAAACTAGGCGTTGACATCAATCCTAAAGAATATGTTAGAAATTTTGATACCTCCTATAAACAATTGATAGAAATATCAAAGGCACTATTACATAAATCCACTCTAATTATTATGGATGAACCTACAGCATCTTTAGCAGAACATGAAGTAAATCGATTATTTGACCTAATGAAAAACCTAAAGAATTCTGGTGTTTCTATTATTTATATTTCCCATAAACTTAAAGAAATTAAAGAAATCTGCGACCGTTATACGGTCTTACGTGATGGTGAAGTTGTTGGAACTGGTAGTATTGAAAATGAAAACTTAGATTCAATCACGAAACTTATGGTAGGAAAATCTATTTCAGAAGATCGAATCGTCCAAAACAGGACATTTGGTCCAATATTATTGGAAGTTAAAAACCTAACCAGTCAAAGACTATTTAATGATATAAATTTTTCAGTTCGTAAGGGAGAAATTTTAGGTTTTACTGGTCTAGCAGGTGATGGTAGAACTGAACTTTTTGAAAGCTTATTTGGCTATCGAAAAAAATACACTGGTGAGATTCGGATCAATAACCAGTTGGTAAAAATAGATCATCCACGTAAAGCATTAGTAGCAGGTATGGGACTTGTTCCGAAAGATCGAAAAGAAAATGCGATCATAAAAGATTTAAGTGTCATTCATAATATGAGTCTTTCTTCAATTGGGCATTTTGAAAATGCAGGGTTCATCCAAGAAAAGCTTGAAAAGGAGAAATTCGAATATTATAAGAATCAATTAAACATAAAAGTACACAATCCACGGATTACAATTGACAAGTTAAGTGGTGGGAATCAACAAAAAGTGATTATTGCTAAATGGCTTGAAGTAAATACAGATATTATCATTTTTGATAACCCAACTCAAGGAATTGATGTTGGAGCTAAACAAGAAATTTATCAACATATCGTTTCATTAGCTGAACAAGGTAAAGCTATTGTCATTCTTTCATCAGAAGCTCCAGAGGTATTAAAGATTTGTCATAACATTAATGTGATGTATCAAGGAGAAATAACTGCACGATTCAATGGAGAAGAAGCGACTGAAGATGAAATTATGAGTTATGCAACTGGATCGAAAAGGGAGGTCGAAAAAATTGGCTAATGTAGTATTAAACGAGAAAAATCCTCAAACATCAAACGCAAAAAATCGCCTCTCTTGGCTTTGGTCGGAGTACAGCGTTATTATTGCTTTTTTAATCATTTTTATCGCAGCATCGATTATCAATCCAAGATTTATTGATATGAATAACCAACTCAATATTTTAATGCAAGTTTCAATTATTGGGATTGTTGCATTAGGAATGACGATTGTCATGCTTTCAGGTGGAATCGACTTATCCGTAGGCTCAGTACTAGTATTAGTTGGTGTTTGTACGGTGTTAGCTTTAAATGCTACTGGTAGTATATTTGTAGCGATCCTAACTGCACTTTTAGTAGGTCTATTTGCTGGATTTTTAAATGGATTAATGGTTGCAAAAGGAAGAATTGCTTCATTCATTGCAACATTAGGGATGATGGCGGCTGCTCGTTCAATCGCCTTGTATATTACTGAAGGCGGTAGCATTTCTGGAAAAGTAACTGGATTCACTGCAATCGCAAATAATAATTTAGGAATGATCGATTACCCAATTATTATTTTCTTCGTAATGACAGCCCTTGTTTTTATATTGATGCACAAGACTCGATTCGGACGATATGTGTATGCAATTGGTAGTAACGAAAAAGCTGCACTTCTGTCAGCTATAAGAGTCGACCGCGTTAAAATCGGCGTTTATAGTTTGGCAGGCTTATTAGTCAGTGTAGCCGCAATCATTGAAGCATCTCGACTAAATTCTGTTTCTTCTTCTAGTACAGGAGTTCAATATGAATTAGATGCAATCACTGCAGTTATCATTGGTGGTACAAGAATGACTGGTGGCCGTGGGAAGATTATCGGAACATTTTTTGGTGTTTTAATTTTAGGTATCTTAAATAATATGATGAATTTAATGAATGTCTCTCCTCATCTACAAGGATTTGTAAAAGGTTTAATCATCATCATTGCAGTGGTTTTCCAAAAGAAAGAATAGGAGGGGTAGCTAAATATGAAAGTAGGTATTATCGGATGTGGTTCAATTGCTAAATTTCGTCATGCCCCTGAATATAAAGCCAATAATTCTGTAAATGAAATCGTATTCTATGATCGAAATATCGAGCGAGCAAAAAATTTAGCGAACATGTTTGAAGGACGGACAGTTAATTCTGTAGAAGAATTATTAGCGGATCCTTCTATAGATGTGATTAGTGATTGTTCCTCCAATGAACAGCATCATGTATTTACTACAAAAGCTTTGCTAAACGGAAAGCATGTATTATGTGAAAAGCCGATTTCTCTTACAATTGAACATGCTAAGGAAATAGTAGACGCCCAAAAGTTATCTGGGAAAAAATTGATGGTAGATCATAATCAACGCTTTACACGTGCACATCAAAAAGCAAAAGAAATCATCCAATCTAAAGTATTAGGAAAAGTTCTCACCTTTAGAACGACTTTTGGACACGCGGGACCAGAACAATGGGGTGTAAATAAATCAAATTCAACCTGGTTCTTTAAAAAAGAGCGTTCAGGACTGGGGGTTGCTGGAGATTTAGGTATTCATAAAGTTGATTTAATCCATTACTTACTTGATGACGAAATCGCAATGGTTAGTGCATTTCTGGGATCACTAGATAAAGTCAATGAAAACGGAGAACCAATCGAGGTATGCGATAATATTGTATGTAGTTTAAAAACCAAAAAAGGACGTTTAGGTACAGCATCGTTCTCATGGACTTATTATGGAGAAGAAGACAATAGTACGATTATTTATTGTGAAAAAGGGATTATCAAAATATACAATAGTAATGATTATCAAATAGAGGTCATTACAAAAGATGGGGAGAAGGTTAATTATCAACTTGAAACGATTCAAACAAATGATAATCAAACATCGAGTGGTGTAATTGATGCTTTTATTAAATGTATACAGCTTAATGAGGACCCACTTGTGACAGGTGAAGATGCCCTTTCTTCACTAAAAGTAATATTAGGTATTATTGAATCAGCTGAAACAAATAGTGTAGTTACGATATAAGTACTATAGGAGCATAATCTACTGTCTGATGATAATCAGGTCAAAGTTTTACATTCACACAAATATTGAAAAGCATCTTTATAAAATAGAAAAAAGCATGGAATTTAAAAAATTTCATGCTTTTTTGCTTTCCAATCATTATCAATTTTTATAATATTTCTAAAACTCACATATAAATATTAGTTTTCTAAAATGATAGAACCCTTACAAGTAGGAAATAATAGATAGAAACACATTTTTCATTGTTTAGTAGTTTATTTTTGAGGCAAGTCCGTAACTACTTGAATATCATATTCTATCACACTATTGAAAGGAAGTGACTCTATGAATAATGATATTTTAGGGCTTGTAACGAATCTACTTAAAGATACGGATCTAACAGGTGTTATTAACGATTTGAAAAAAAATAATCCTAACATCGGAAATAGTATTAATACTAGTAACGTGAACAATTCATTAATTCAACGTATCGAACAACTGGAAAAACAATTGATAGAAAGAGAGACTCAGCTTACATTATTAATTCATGAAATACAAGAAATAAAGAATTCTATTGAATCTATTAACCAACAAAAAAGTTGGTTTTCAAAATTCAAGAAATAAATATTATGACAAAAATCACTACTTTTTGACTATGATATCTATCTATTCAATTCTATTTATTTTGCATATCTTGTCTACTATAAGGGACAACCCCTTATCTATCATATTTTAGATAGAGAGGAGGGGGGGAATATGAACATTAATGTTGTAACAATCCTTATCGTAATTGTTCTTCTAGTTGCATTACTTTTAGCAGTATTGCTTGGTACTCCAGAAGAGCAAAATGCAATTCTACAAGCTATTGCAACGATTTTAGGCTTGTAGAATTAAAATTTAAGGTGGTTACGTTTGCTCCTTAAACTAGAGTAGATCATGTATCTACTCTTTTTTTATTTATATATCTAATTCTATTAGTAAGTTTAGATACAACTATTTTAATAGAAAGTAGTAATGAGTTAGGAAGTTAATGTCTTGGCCTATCACCACATCAATGCTTGTCCCATAGTATAGAGAGAAAGGGATAGGAAATCTATCGAAAAGGAAGCTATATTCTCATTTTCTATCATTTTTTTATTTTTTTGAGAGGGGGGATATATGATGGCTTCCATTCAAAAAAGTGTAGATTCTTCCAGTCTAGCTGAAGTAATCGACCGTATTCTTGATAAAGGTATTGTTATTGATGCTTTTGTAAGAGTATCGCTTGTCGGTATTGAGCTTTTGGCAATTGAAGCTCGAATTGTCATTGCAAGTGTTGATACTTGGTTACGGTATGCAGAAGCAGTTGGACTACTAAAAGAAGAAGAAGTGGTTGCTTAAGTAATTAGGGGCCAAGGCATTATTGCTTTGGTCTACTTTTTGATACCAGGGAGGCAATAATGATCATTATTACAGTATTAGAAGTAGTTAAAACATTTTTTGGACAGCATATCCGACCAGTTCATAGAATTACAAATGTCCAGTTTCATGAAAAAGGCTGGGAGATTACCGTCGAAGTTATTGAAGAAAAGGAATATATGAAAGCTCATGCCAAAGATGAATTAGTTGGAGTTTATTCTGTTAGACTTAGTCAAGAATTAGAAGTTGAATCATTTCAAAGAAAATCATTGCGTGCTAGAAGCGCAATAATTGATAGCTAAGGTGGTTAATCTGGAAAAAAACTATATATTATCTCCTTACTTACATGGCTTAACAAATAGGGTTCTTTCATATTTACAATCCGGATTTTCTGTCCATCTGATAGGTCCCCCCGGTACAGGAAAAACATCACTTGCCTTGCATATTGCCAAACAAATGGAAAGACCTTTTGTATTACTCCATGGTAATCATGAAATGTCTAATATGGATTTACTGGGGAGTTTTAATGGGTTCAGCAATAAAAAAATTATTGATAACTACATTCACTCCGTATACAAAAAGGAAGAAACCATTAAAGAAACATGGATAAATGGCCATTTAATTGAAGCTGCTACAAAAGGATTTACATTGATTTATGATGAATTCAACCGCTCACATCCAGAAACGAATACTCTATTCTTATCGATTTTAGAAGAAAGAATTATCCCGCTATATGGGATGAAAAAGAAAGAATCTTTTTTGCCAGTTCATCCTAACTTTTGTGCAATTTTTATCAGCAATCCAAAAGAGTATGTTGGCGTGTTTGATGCACAAGATGCATTGCTTGACCGGCTGATTACCATTCAATTAGAAGAAATGGATATGAAAACAGAGTGTGCTATTCTTTCACAAAGAACTGGAATTTCAGAAATGGATAGTCTTTATATCGTAAAACTAGTGCAAATATTACGTAATCAATTCAGTACTTCTCATCCTCTTAGTCTACGAGCATCCATCAAACTTGCCACTATTGCGAAACAAAATAATATTCCGATCACCATTCAAAATCAAGAATTTCAGGAAATATGTGTAGATATCTTTTGGTTGCTTCTCACGGAATCTGGTCAAGTCCAAACTATCTCTCAGGCAAGACGATTGATTGTAAAAACGATAGAACAACACTTGGAGGGAAATTAATTGAGAAAAGGAGTTTATCTATTTTGTATCATCCAATCAAAGGATGATCCTGATTTTGGTTTCATAAATTGGGAAGGTATAGAAACAAAACTGTATACTATCCGTTTTCAAGATATTGTTATGATTGTTGCAAATGTTCCCCGGCAAGAATACCTTCCTACCCGCGCAAATGTACTAGCACATCAAGGAGTTGTATCTTTGGTCATGAAACAATTTCCTGTTATTCCAATGAGTTTTAGTAATGTACTCTCATCGTCGGAAGAGTCTCAATTATTATTAGAAAAAATGTATATCGAACTGAAAACGATTTTTCAAAAAATAACAAATAAAATTGAAGTTGGTTTAAAAATAATTGCTCATAAGGAATGGCTCGAAGAACAAATACAAAAGAATGAGGACATACAAAAATTAAAGGCAAAAATAAACCGAGAGAAAGAAGCAGCATTTTATGACAAAATAAAACTTGGAGAAAAAACAGCAAATATTTTTTATGCACTGCAACACCATATACACAATGAAATATTTTCCGAGCTCTCTAAACTAGCAAATGCGTCTAAATCAAACCCTCCTATATACGAAACGATGCTTCTTAATGCGGCATTTTTGATTGACCTTCAACAGGAACAAATATTTGATGAAAAAGTAAATGAGCTTTATGAATTATGGAAGGACAAAGTAGATTTTAAATATTCAGGGCCATGGCCTGCTTACAACTTCATTCAATTAAATATAAAAGCAGGTGATAAATTGTGATTTTTAAAGCATTGGTTTTCCCTATCAAATCAGTCATCTTATTAGGTGAAAAAATAAAAGAAGAAGCAGATCGTGTTTTTTATGACACACAAGCGATTGAGAAACAATTGATTCGACTTCAAATGATGTATGAATTAGGTGAAATCCCACTTAACCTATACGAACAACAAGAAGAAGAGCTTCTTCAACGATATCAATTAGCAAAAACTAAAGAAAGGGAGGTGGACATATGAGCATCTATTTATACGGTTTGCTACCGACAATACAATTGAAGCAAACACCTTTTCGCGCTGTAAAAGGAATAGATAAACTCAATACTTGTATTGAAACTTTTGAAGAAGTATCTGTAGTATTCTGTCGTTTAACAGATGAAGAATTTGCTGAGCCAGTGTTACAAGTTAAGATGAAGGATCCAAAATGGATCCACAAACAAGCGATGCATCATCATGAGACGATTGTAGCATACTCAAAAAACTATCTATTTCTCCCTACTAAGTTTTGTACGATATATTCATGTGTCGAAAAACTAAGAGAGGATATAATGCAGAAGCAAACCGATATCGTTACACTTTTTGATAATTTAAAGGAAAAAGAAGAATGGAACGTAAAAATGTATTATGAGAAATCACGATTTTTTAAGCATTTTGAGGAACATAGCAATGTAATAAAAATAATGAAAGATGACTTAAAACATCTTCCACCGGGAAAGCAATTTTTCATGAAGAAAAAACAAGGTCAAATGATTGAGATAGAAGCACAAAATGAGTTGCTTTTGCTTTCACAAAACTTGGAAAACTTGCTCCTAAAAGAAACGGTTGGCAATAAAACAAGAGAAAATTGGAGTCGTAATGCAACGGGGAAAAACATGGATATGATCTATAATAGCACCGCCCTCGTTCCAATAGAAAAGATTCAGAGATTTGAAGAGCTTATAAACGAGTTTGTGCAAATGTATGAAGAAAAAGGAATTTCTATCGAATTATCAGGTCCTTGGCCATTCTATCACTTTGCTAGCTTGGATGATAGAACTGTATGAAAAATAAAAATTACAATATCACGATTTTAGATATTTTAGACGGTGTTTTAGATAAAGGAATCGTTATTGCAGGTGATCTTATTATTTCTATTGCAAACATTGACTTGGTATATGTGAACCTTCGTTTGTTTGTGACAGCTGTAGAATCCGTTATGAAAGTAAGGGGGAATAGTAATGGATGTGAATCATGGGTTAGCGGAACGAATCAACATGAATCCGAATGATGTAGAGCAGGGACTGGCCCAGCTAGTTCTTACGATTCTGGAATTGCTTCGTCAACTAATAGAAAGACAAGCTATTAAACGAGTAGAAGGCGGTACTCTTACAGAAGAAGAAATTGAAACACTCGGAACTGCACTAATGAATTTAGAAGTAAAAATGGAAGAATTAAAGGTTGTTTTTGGCCTTGAAGGAAAAGATTTAAACATTGATCTTGGTCCGTTAGGAAATTTAATGTAAGAAAGGAGATATCCATGCAGCATTCGGCGCAGTCTACTAACATATTAGAAATATTAGAGAAAATTTTAGATAAAGGGATAGTCATTGCAGGAGATATTAAAATTGCCTTGGCAGATGTTGAATTACTCACGATAAAAATTCGACTGATTGTCGCTTCAATAGATAAGGCGATGGAGATTGGATTGGTGGCAGGACGATCCGTATTTTTCTTCTCATGCAAAAGGTAAGCTTTTGAATGAGCGGATTAATCGAATAGAAGAAAAACTTGGTATACAAGAAAATGACTAGACTAGGCAAAAAGCCTAGTTTTTTTTATGTTATACACATTTTCAGGTGATTGGAAGACTTTAGCATATAAAACTTCATTACTACGTGACGCTACCTATTTTCATTTAAATAGCACCTTTCCAGTATTGTAATTGAAACATAATTTAAAGAAAATGAAATATCAAGATAATATCAATACAATAATGAAATACTATAATGGAACATGTTGCTTTAAATAGTTGACGTTCTCTCACATCTGAAAAAAGTATTATCTTTCTTATATAGCGATGAAATTTAGATTTATAAGGTCATATTTAGGATAAAGAGTAGTTTGTCAGTCTCATATACA
>NZ_JBALMS010000158.1:0-14338 GCF_036962205.1 Bacillus sp. JJ664
TGTAAAAGAAATTAAGCATGTTGTCCAAGAGGGAGAAACATTATTTACAATTTCTATGAAATATTATAAAAACCGGAATGGTGAAGAAATTATTCAAGATGAAAATAACTTAAAAGATATAGAGGTTACACCAGGACAAGTGTTAAAAATACCTTTAAATGTAGATTTAAATAAATAAAACATAAATTAATAAACGGTAAATAGTGAAAAGCTTATGTCCTTTAATGACAAGTGGACATAAGCTTTTCTATCGTTTCATATATTTTTCAATTTAGTAGAGTTTTTGTATAATGGTAGAAAAGTATATGCAGTTGCAGAGTAGAGAAAATAAAAACAGAATTTTTAAAAGTTCATATTTGACCTTTAAATAAGAGTTTAATTAAGTCCGCAATGGTTCAGGACTTGTTAGCAACTGTTTCGTAAATTCGGCACAGTTGTTGTTATGTTTACAGGGGGGAAATCACATCGTATTAGTATTAATTAGTTTCATTTGTTTTGTTGCATTCATTTATTTACTATTTATCAAATCGAGAAAAAGTGTAATCAGGATTGAAAATAGAGAAATACAGCTGAACCATAATGATTTGACTTTAGAAAAAATTCAATTGATTTGGATAACAAATATAGGTGATTATCGTATAAAAAGAGCGGATCTTGAAAGACTGTGTACGAATAATACGATTATCATATTAAGTGGGTATTCAAAAAAGAAGTCTAAAAGATATCTTGAAGAAGATATTCAATTCCTCTCTTCTTTAGCTCCGACCTATTACTTATGGAGCTCTGAAGATTATAATGGGAATTATAGAGACTTAAATGCACTATTATTAGATTGCAAAGTGACCATTTTAGAAAATACTAATGCATTGTTTGAAACTGAGAATGGTACAAAGTTTTCTATTATTGGTTTAGACGATGTTGGTACGAATCGAGATCATATCGATTATGCCCTAGAAAATATAAATAGTGAAAATATTAATATATTGACCAGTTTTACAGAAGTGAAAAATAGCTTAGAAATACAATATGAAAGTATTCAAGTTTATCTGTTTGAAAGAAGTCAAGATCATGTAAATCGTAATCAGAAAACCATATATTTGGAGCTGAACAATGAAAAAGGACTTTTGAAGCAAAAAACTATCTCAATTATTAACTTTACAGTATTGTTGAAATAGTACTTTGGCTTCATGTAGTTGTACTGGAGGAAATCAAAATTGGCCCAAATAGGAAAATATAATATTAAAGCAATCTCAAACTTAGTAGGGATTTTGCCAGGAACATTGAGAGCTTGGGAAAGACGATACAATATTATTAGTCCAGTTAGAAATGAAGCGGGACATCGGTTGTATACTGAGGAGCATGTTTATATTCTAAAATGGCTAGTTCAGAAGGTGAATGAAGGATTTACTATCGGACAAGCAATTAATATATACGAAACAAAAGAACATAAATCAAGTAATGATAAGAGTTTTACTGAAAATCTTCAATCTGATCACTTAGTAAATCAAATTGTATCAGCGCTATCGTCCTTTGAAGAAGGAGAAGCGCACAACTATATCAATGAAGCATTTAGTTTATATTCCGTTGATAAGGTTTTATTTAAAATCATTTCTAAAGTATTTATTATTATTGGCGATAAATGGAGAAATGGTGAGATTACTAGTGCTCATGAACACTTTGCAACATCATTTTTACGTACAAGATTAGGGATGATTTATCAGAATCTCCCAAATAATAAACATTTGCCGAAACTGATCGCAGTATGTGGACCGGATGAAAAACATGAACTTGGTTTACTCATTTTTACAATTTACTTAAGAAGAATTGGATTTCAAGTAATCTACTTAGGGGCTTCGATTGATTCATCTGATTTAGATCAAGTGATTGAAGAAGTAGATCCGGCAGGTTTTATTATTTCATGTACTTTAAAAGAGAATGTAAAGAAAACAATTGATTTTGCAATCACAATTAAAAAAATTAAGCCAAATATCATTATTGGTATCGGCGGATATGCCGTATCAACATGTGAGAGTCCAATTTTGGATTCTATACAAGAATTCTATGTAGGCAACGCACAATCAAACTGGGACGAGTGGTTAAAGGAGAATTTTAATTATAAATGATTTTCTACTTTAGAATCACCAAAATTATATAAAAACATAAACTGTACTATGGTTAATGCAGCAAGGAGGCTAGTTCATGAGGTTGGAACGGTTGAACTACAATAAAATTAAAGTTTTTCTTACATCTGATGATTTATCAGAACGAGGATTAACAAAAGAAGATTTATGGTACAATGCACCAAAAGTTCAACAGCTTTTTCAAGATATGATGCATGAAGCTAGCGTAGAATTAGGTTTTGAAGTGGATGGAAAAGTATCTGTTGAAGTATTTTCACTACAAGCACAAGGAATGGTTGTTATTGTGACGAAATCAGATGAAATTTTAGAAGAAGAAGAAGAATTTCAAGATGATTTTATCTCAATGGAAGTAATCCTTGATGAAAGTGAACATATATTGTACGAGTTTTCTACTTTAGATGATCTAATCCTACTTTCTGAAAAATTAGTTTCTTGTGATGTTTCTGGTGGAAGACTTTTTTTCTTCGAAAATACATTTTATATAAAATTTGAAGAACATGAATTAGGTCGTCTTGATCGAGAAACATTTTACGCAATTTTAGCTGAATATGGAAATCCTTCTACGAGAACGATTTATCGCATTATTGAATATGGAAAAGAACTGATTTCAGAAAATGCTATCGAACAACTGCATTTTTATTTCGTGGAAAAAAAGACCTCTCATTAAAAAAATATTTTGAGAGGTTTTTTGTTTTGTAAATTATTTTTAAATATATTGTATTAATTGTTAAACTATTCTTTTCAAACGTTAAAAAGAGGAGTATAATGACGGTAGAAAACGCTTACATTAGAGTATTATTATATTTTGTTTTCTATGTGTTTATAACTTTCAAAAAGGGATGGAAAGTTGTATACTAATTTCAGAATGAACGAATAATTTTTCATAGTTCAAATTTCTAGGGGGTTTACAATGGTTGCCGAGAAATCTACAGAGAAAAATAGCAACACTGAAGAACATTTAGATGTACTAGCGCCGACTCAGGTCGTTATTAAAGAAGCGTTAGAGAAACTTGGATATTCAAATGAAATGTACGAATTATTAAAAGAACCAGTTCGAATGATGACTGTGAAAATTCCTGTCCGTATGGATGATGGACAAGTGAAAATTTTCACTGGTTACAGAGCTCAACATAATGATGCAGTTGGACCTACAAAAGGTGGAATTCGTTTCCATCCGAATGTAACAGAAAATGAAGTAAAGGCTCTTTCAATTTGGATGAGCTTAAAATGTGGTATTGTTGATTTACCATATGGTGGAGGTAAAGGTGGAATTATTTGTGACCCACGTGACATGTCTTTCCGTGAATTAGAAAGATTAAGTCGTGGATATGTTCGCGCGATTAGTCAAATCGTTGGACCAACAAAGGATATTCCAGCTCCAGACGTATTTACAAACTCTCAAATTATGGCTTGGATGATGGATGAGTATTCAAGAATTGATGAATTTAACTCACCAGGATTCATTACAGGTAAACCATTAGTACTTGGTGGTTCTCATGGCCGTGAAACAGCAACTGCAAAAGGTGTTACAATTGTAATCCGTGAAGCAGCAAAACGTAAAGGAATCAACTTAGAAGGCGCACGAGTTGTTATCCAAGGTTTTGGTAATGCAGGAAGCTTCTTAGCTAAATTTATGCATGAAGCAGGTGCAAAAGTTATCGGTATTTCCGATGCATATGGTGCACTTCATGATCCAAATGGTTTAGATATAGAATACTTATTAGACCGTAGAGATAGCTTCGGTACAATTACAAAATTATTTAATAATACAATTTCAAATAAAGAGTTATTAGAATTAGACTGTGATATTTTAGTTCCTGCAGCAATCGAAAACCAAATCACAAAAGAGAATGCTCACAATATTAAAGCTAGTATAGTAGTTGAAGCGGCTAATGGCCCTACTACTCTTGAAGCAACAAAAATATTAACAGAACGTGACATTTTATTAGTTCCTGACGTTTTAGCTAGTGCTGGTGGCGTAACAGTTTCTTACTTTGAATGGGTTCAAAATAACCAAGGTTATTACTGGACTGAAGAAGAAGTAGAAGAAAGACTTGAAAAAGTAATGGTACGCTCATTTAATAATATTTACGAAACAAGTGTAAATCGTAAAGTAAATATGCGATTAGCAGCTTACATGGTTGGTGCTCGTAAAATGGCTGAAGCAAGTAGATTTAGAGGTTGGGTATAATCTAAAATCAAAACAAGATGGATTTCCATCTTGTTTTTTTATTTTATCAATTATTAGACAAAACGGATAATATCGGTAAAATAGAGTTTAGATAAACCAAGACCGAGTTTAATGGAGTTGTTTAAAATGGAAAAAGTTGAAGTGCTAATTATAGGTGGAGGCCCTTGTGGGATTGCGACATATTTGTCTTTGAAAAATCAGGGAATCTCAGCACTGATTATAGAAAAAGGAAATATAGTTCATACACTCAGTCGGTTCCCTACACATCAAACATTCTTTAGTACTAGTGAAAAATTAGAAGTAGGAAATATACCGTTTATTATTGAAGGTAGAAAACCGAAAAAACACCAAGCTCTAGCCTATTATAGAGATGTCGTAAAAAGAAATAAAGTATCAATTCATTCTTTTGAAGAAGTATTAAAGGTTACAAAAAATAAGGATTTTCTCGTTGAGTCAATTACAAAAAGTGGAGAAAAAAAACAGTATCATGCTAAAGCGGTAGTCGTGGCCACAGGGTATTATGATCAACCAAATTATTTATCAATTCCTGGTGAAGAGCTTGAAAAAGTTTCACATTACTTTTTCGAAGGACATAAGCATTTTAATCAAAAGGTAGTGATTGTTGGTGGGAAAAACTCAAGTGTCGACGCTGCGTTAGAACTTGAAAAATGTGGTGCTGAAGTAACTGTATTGTATCGAGGTAATTCGTATTCTCCTAGTATTAAGCCTTGGGTATTACCAGAATTTGAGGCCCTTGTTCGATCAGAAACAATTGATATGAAGTTTCAAGCGAATATGATAGAAATAAAAGAAAAGTCAGTAATATATGAGCACCTAGGTAACACTTATGAAATTGACAATGATTTTGTTTACGCAATGACTGGATACCATCCAGATCACTCTTTGATTAAAAGTATGGGGGTAGGTGTAGATGATTTGACAGGTCGTCCAACATTTAATCCAGATACGATGGAAACAAATATTGAAGGGATCTATATCGCTGGCGTAATAGCTGCTGGAAATAATGCTAATGAAATTTTCATTGAAAACGGCCGTTTCCACGGTGATTTAATTGCGAAGAATATCATTTCTACTAAATAATCAATTTTAAAACGTAGTTTATACTGCGTTTTTTTTGTGGATTCCTAATAATTGATGAGAATTGTGGATTCCTATTTACTTGGATAATTTTTAGATGTTATAATTCCTGTGAAACGGGGTGTGAAAAATGAAAAAAGTCGTTCTAATTACAACAGGTGGTACGATTGCAAGTAAACCGAATGCACAGTCTGGTAAATTGGATTCTGGTGCATTATCTGGACAAGAAATAGCTGAAATGCTTAAATTACCGAATGATATCAATATCATTGTTGATTCATTTTTCCAAGTTCCAAGTATGCATATAAGTTTTAATCATTGGATTTTGCTTCAACAAAAGATTGAAGAGTATTTTAATGATGAATCAGTTGACGGAATTGTCGTTACACATGGAACAGATACACTCGAAGAAACAGCTTATTTTTTAGATTTAACTATCGATGATGAAAGACCTGTCGTTATTACAGGATCTCAAAGGTCTCCTGGTGAATTAGGAACAGACGCATTTATTAACTTAAGGCATGCGATCTATACAGCATCTGATGATGCTTCAAAAAATATCGGAACTGTCGTCGTTTTTAATGAGCGAATATTTACAGCGAAATATGTTAAAAAAGAACATGCTTCAAATATTCAAGGATTCAACGTTTTTGGATTTGGTTATCTAGGAATTATTGATAATGACAAAGTTCATATCTATCAAAAGCCAGTATTACAAGACAAATACAAAATAACAAAAGAATTACCTCAAGTTGATATTATTAAATGTTACATAGAAGCTAAAGGATATCTTGTAAAAGCATCGGTTGATCATGGTGCAAAAGGTATTATTTTAGAGGGAGTCGGTAGAGGACAAGTTTCACCTCATATGACTGAGGAAATTGAAGACGCAGTTAAAAAAGGGGTAAAAGTTATTATTACGACTAGCTCTGAAGAAGGCGAAGTATACCCTACATATGATTATTTTGGTAGTGCATACGATTTAGTTAATAAAGGTGTAATACTAGGAAAAGATTATGATAGTAAGAAAGCAAGAATTAAACTGACAGTCATGCTAGCTTCTGATGTAGAAAACATTCATGAAGGCTTCCATAAATAAATGAGTAAACACCATTACAAAAAAGGAAACGTGATAATCACGTTTCTTTTTTTGTTTTTAGGTCAAACGATACAGATAAATGTATTTTCAATGAGGAAAGACCTGTTCAGATGAATTCACTCTGTGGTTTTAGTACTATTTGAGTAATTAAAAGATTTCGTAATTGTGAAAAAACTACATATACTTACTCAATTTCATCATTTATACTAGTATTATATACCAATGAAGAATGACGACTTTCGTCACGGAAATCAATTATGTGAACATTGTTTGGGAGGGTCTAATGCTTAATGTAGGGGATGTACTAATTTTAGAAGACGTTGATGCAAAAGAAGTAAAACGATATAAATCAAAAATCGTAGAAATAAGAAATGAAGAATTATATATAGACTACCCTTTTGATGAAGCAACAGGTAAAGCATCTTTCTTATTAAATAATCAAAAATTAAAAGCTTATATTGTGACAAAAGAGCAAAATGTGTTTACTTTCTATACTTCAATCATTGGAAGAAAAAAAATTGAGATTCCAGTTATTATCATGTCTTTTCCAGGTAATGAATCTTTAGAAAAAACTCAAAGAAGACGTTATGTTCGTGTACCAAGTATAGTTGATGTAGCTGTTCATCCTTTATTTGATGATTTTAAACCGTTTACAACAACTAGCCTAGATATTAGTGCTGGTGGTGTTGCGATCCTTGCACCGCAAGAAAATGAGTTTATTATAGGTAAGACAATCGTTTTGTGGTTAGTTTTGCCATTTGATGGTGAGTCACATCGATATGTCAAAACAAAGGCTCATATCATACGAGTAAATAGTCAAGTGGTAGATGGTAAACAAAGAGTTTCCCTAGAGTTTGATGGATTATCACCTACACAAAGACAAGATTTAATACAGTTTTCATTTGACCAACAATTAAAGCATCGAAGAAAAGGTGTGAAAAATTAATATTTGTTGAAATTGTGTATAAAATTTACTACATACAATCATAATGGTAATTAAAAAGGTATGGATTACAATGAAAAGAGTAGAAAGAATCCTATTAAAGTTAATTATCATTCAATTATTATGTTTAGTATTCAGTCAATATCTTTTGTCCTTTCCTAGTCTTTCAGTTTATTTGACGAAAATTGAATTATACGAAGGAGTTACACAAAAGGCAAAAGATGTTACAAGAGAAGTATATAGTGAAATTGGTAAATAAGATGAATTCAATCGCTTCATATGGTAAGATAAAAAAAGCAGGGATGCCTGTTTTTTTTTATTTGAAAACATATTTTTAGGACATGCTAAGACAAAGTTGCTATATTAAGTAGCAATTTTTTTATGTAGGGAGGACATATGAGTAAAAAAATAAGTATCGCTATAGACGGACCAGCAGCTGCCGGTAAAAGTACAGTTGCAAAAATAGTAGCAAAACAATTAGGCTATATATACATAGACACAGGCGCAATGTATCGAGCACTAACTCTAAAAGCAATTCAAAATGAAGTTGATGTGAATAATGAAAAAGAATTATCTCTATTACTATCTAAAATGACAATTAAGCTTGTACCAGAAGATGGTTTGCAAAAAGTATATATTGATCAAACTGATGTTTCTGAAGCAATCCGTACACCAGAAGTCACTAGAAATGTATCATTTGTTGCTAAGCATAGTTTAGTACGTGAAAAAATGGTAGATTTACAACGTGAATATGGAGTGAATGGTGGCGTTGTAATGGATGGAAGAGATATTGGGACACATGTTTTAGTTAATGCAGAAGTGAAAATATTTATGATAGCTTCTGTTGATGAAAGAGCACAAAGAAGGCATGTTGAAAATATTAAAAATGGATTTGAAAGTGATTTAGACGTTTTGAAAGAGGAAATTGCAACTAGAGACAAAATTGATTCGGAACGAGAAGTATCGCCACTTAAAAAAGCTGATGATGCAGTTTCATTGGATTCAACATCAAAAAGCATAAATGATGTAGTCGAAGAAATTTTGTCGATTGTAAAAGAAAAAACAAATAATATTTAGATGAATTATTCATCACATTCCTTGACTTTTCTACCTATTTATTAGAAGGTAAAAGAGGACAATACATAAAAGGTCTAACCGTTTTCAAAAATAAGGAGGAATATGATATGGTTGAAAAAGTAATGCCAGAGGTTGGGGAAATTATCTCATGTGTAGTTGAACAAATTGAAGATAAGCAAGCAATTGTAGGTTTTGGTGGAAAAACGGATGGTATTCTTCCTATAAAAGAAATTTCTAATGTACATATTGAAAATGTAAACGAAGTATTAACTGTTGGACAGGAAATTGAATTAAAAGTAATTAAAATCGAAGAAGATACTGTTGTGTTTTCAAAACGTGCAGTTGATTCAGAAAAAGCATGGGATGTTTTATCTGAAAAATTAGCAAGTAAAGAAGTATTTGAAGTGATCATTACAGAACAAGTAAATGGTGGACTGATTGCAGATGTGGGTGTACGTGGATTCATCCCAGCTTCACTAGTTTCTAAAAAATTCGTTGAAGATTTAGCTGCATTTAAAGGTCAATCACTAGAAGTAGTAGTAGAAGAAGTAGATCGTGAAAAAAACCGTGTCATTTTATCACACAAAGCAGTTGAACAGTTAAATGAAGTTGAAAACAGACGTAAAGCTTATTCTTCAATTCAAGTTGGTCAAGTGATTGAAGGGAAAGTAGAAAGATTAACGAACTTTGGTGCGTTTGTGAATATTGGTGGAGTAGATGGCTTAGTACATGTATCTCAAATGTCACACAACCGAATTTCAAAGCCTGAAGAAGCAGTAGCTGTTGGTGATACTGTGAAAGTTAAAGTGCTTTCAATTGACACTGATACAAATCGCATTGCGTTATCAATGAAAGCAATCCAACCAGGTCCATGGGATCAATTAGATAGTAAAATTACTACTGGTGCAGTTGTAGAAGGAACAGTTAGAAGATTAACAAACTTTGGTGCATTCGTTGAAGTTCAAGAAGGTATTGAAGGATTAGTACACGTTTCTCAAATTGCTGATAAGCATATTAAGAATCCAAATGAAGTACTAACTGTTGGTCAAGAAGTAAAAGTAAAAGTGTTAGAAATTAACCAAAGTGATAAGAGACTTTCATTAAGTATTAAAGAAGCTGGCGAAGCTGAACTTCAAGAAGAAATCTCTAAATATATTCAACCAAATGAAAATAGTGGTTTCCAATTAAGTGAACTACTTGGTGACAAATTAAATAAATTTAAAAAATAATTAAGAAAAAATCCTTTAGCATTTATTGCTAAAGGATTTTTTTGTAGGTCTTTGCTCTAGCTCAAAGGATAAGTTTAAGGCAAAGGTCATTTATTTGATTGCTCGCCTTATGCTTGTCGGAGCTAACCAGTCGCCTCCACTTTTCGTTGTGTCTAGTTCCGGCTCCTAGCTCCTCGAGCTCATAAGTCGATCCCAAGTAAAGGTTAAAAAGCAACCTTTACCCGGGCTCGCCTTATGCTTGTCGGAGCTAACCAGTCGCCTCCACATTGCGTTAGTTATGCTGATTTAGTTCTCGTGCTTCTTCTGGTGTGTCGAGTCTTGTTGCACCCTTGTTGTGGATGCTTTGATCTCGGTCAGATTCTACTCTTCTAGATTGTCTTAGTTTTTTTTCTTGTCGATCTTTTCCCAAAGGTTTCACCTCCAAACGATTCATTTATAGGTTCTTTTTTATTGGAACTTCTTATTCACTTTCTTGAAAGATTGATTATTTTCATGTAGAAATGTCGAATACTAAGTGTATGTGGGAGGTCTTTGGTGTGCAGGGTTTGTATTTTCTAATTTCAATTTGGACAATTATATTATTTTATTCAAGAACGAAAGATCGTTTAAATCACAAATATTTAAAGTTGGGTGTTTTGTTTTGTTTGATTTGTTGTTCTACTGTTACATTCGAGTTGTTTAATTTTCACATGAATGTAGTATTTCTTTTGTTAATTTTTATGATTAGTTACGATGTAAGCAAGTTAAAGTTTAGTGAACAATTCATGCATTTTTTTAAAGGACTTATTATCGGAATGTCTTATAGTAGCATGAGTATACTAGCGATTTATGATCCAGCGAGTTATTTTATTAATGAATTTTTTTCTATTGCTTTAATGGCAACTGTATTGGCAATATTTTTAAGTAATCATTACATCGAAAGGATCAGACTGCTTATAATAGGACTAATACAAGGTGAAGTCTTCAATTTTTTTACGTATCGTTCAATAAAAGTTCAGTATATAATAGGTGATTTATCATGGCTTGATTCATTATTTTTAACCATTTTACTCATCACTTCATTAAGATTATTGTCTTTAAATTTTTCAAAAAAGAATTTGAAAAGTGGAAAATTAGTAAAAAATTGATGAAAATTGGTCTTTTTTCACATTTTTTGTTAAAATAGATAAGTTATTTAAATAAATTATATAGAAGATGAAAACTAAAAACATTTATTAAGAATTAAATGGTTCATAGTTATGCTAGGAAGGATGAATTAAATGTCTAAACCGACAGTTGCAATAGTTGGTCGTCCCAATGTTGGGAAATCAACTATCTTTAATAGAATCGTGGGAGAAAGAATCTCGATTGTAGAGGATATACCAGGAGTTACTCGAGATCGTATTTATAGTTCTGCGGAATGGTTGAATCAAGAATTTAGCTTAATTGATACAGGTGGAATTGATATAGGTGATGAGCCATTTTTAGAGCAAATTCGTCAGCAAGCTGAAATTGCAATGGATGAAGCAGATGTTATTGTTTTTCTAACAAATGGTCGTGAAGGCGTTACTGCGGCCGATGAAGAAGTAGCGAAAATTTTATACAAAACTAAAAAACCAGTAGTGTTAGCTGTAAATAAAGTGGATAATCCAGAAATGCGCAATGACATTTATGACTTCTATGCGTTAGGATTTGGAGAAGTATATCCTATTTCAGGTTCTCACGGATTAGGTCTTGGGGATTTACTTGATGAGGTAATCGGTCATTTTCCAGATAAACAACAAGAAAACTATGATGAAGAAACAATTAAATTTAGTTTAATTGGACGTCCAAATGTAGGGAAATCATCTTTAGTTAATGCTTTATTAGGTCAAGAGCGCGTTATCGTAAGTAATGTTGCAGGTACGACTCGTGATGCAGTTGATACACCGTATACAAAAGATGGACAAGAATATGTCATTATTGATACAGCAGGTATGAGGAAAAAAGGTAAAGTTTATGAAAGTACAGAAAAGTATAGTGTACTTAGAGCTTTACGTGCGATCGAACGATCAGATGTTGTTTTAGTTGTTTTAGATGGTGAAGAAGGAATTATTGAGCAAGATAAGAAAATTGCTGGTTATGCGCATCAAGCTGGTAGATCAGTTGTAATCGTCGTTAATAAATGGGACGCTGTTGAAAAAGATGAAAAGACAATGAAAGAGTTTGAAGAAAATATTCGCGCTCATTTCCAATTCTTAGATTATGCCCCAATAGTATTCTTATCAGCTAAAACACGTAAGAGAACTCAAACTTTATTACCAATGATTAATAAAGCATGTGAAAGTCATAGCTTACGTGTACCGACAAATGTATTAAATGATGTCATTATGGATGCGATTGCGATGAATCCAACACCAACTCATAACGGTCAAAGACTTCGTGTGTATTATGCAACACAGGTTGCAATTAAGCCACCAACATTTGTTGTATTCGTTAATGACCCTGAATTACTTCACTTTAGTTACGAACGTTTCCTTGAAAACCGTATTCGTGATGCATTTGATTTTGAAGGTTCTCCAATTAGAATTATTGGCCGTGCACGTGCATAAGTTGAACAAAAAATAATAATATTTTTGAATCTGATTGTTGAAAGTGAGTGTTTGTATGACAAAAAAAATAGCGGTTCTAGGTGCGGGTAGTTGGGGAACTGCCTTAGCCATGGTCTTAGCAGATAATGGACATTCTGTTACTTTGTGGGGAAATAAATCTGAATTAATTAATGAGATAAATGAATTCCATACGAATAAACGATATTTACCAGAAATTGAATTACCACACTCATTAAAAGCGACTGTTGAGTTAAATGAAGCAGTCGAGGATGCTAAATATATATTACTAGTTGTACCAACAAAAGCGATTAGAGAAGTATGTCAAAAATTAAATCCTATTTTGAAAACTAAAGTTACGATCATCCATGCTAGTAAGGGGATTGAACCCGATTCATCTAAACGTATTTCAGAAATGATTTCTGAAGAGATTGATGAAAAGAATTTAGGTTCAGTTGTCGTATTATCAGGTCCAAGCCATGCCGAAGAAGTTGCATTGAGACACCCAACTACAGTTACATCTGCTTCATCCAATATGGATGAAGCTAGAGCTGTACAAGAGTTATTTTCTAATGGCTACTTCCGTGTTTACACAAATGAAGATGTAATTGGTGTTGAAATTGGTGGAGCTTTAAAGAATATTATTGCGTTGGCAGCAGGTATTACGGACGGGCTTGGTTATGGTGATAATGCAAAAGCAGCATTGATGACACGTGGTTTAGCCGAGATTATCCGTCTAGGTAAAGAGATGGGGGCTAATCCTCAAACTTTTGCTGGTTTAACTGGTATGGGAGATTTAATTGTAACTTGTACAAGTGTACATAGCCGAAATTGGCGTGCTGGTAATTTATTAGGCAAAGGCCAATCATTAGATGAAGTGTTAGAGAATATGGGCATGGTAGTAGAAGGTGTGCGAACGACAAAAGCAGCCTATCAACTAGCTAAACACGCAAAAGTTGAAATGCCGATCGTAAATGAATTATATGCAGTACTATTTGAAGGAAAAAACCCTAAGCTTGGGGTAGATGCATTAATGAATCGTGATAAGAGACATGAGGGCGAGAGTACTTCAAATTTTATTAGTGATTTGACGAAATAAGTATTGAAAGCATTAAAAACGACGTTTTTAATGCTTTTTATCTTATTGCCTCTTTTAGGCGTTTCACCATTTCTATTTTTTTGCATAGCATATGGTGTATAGCGAAGAAGGAGGTTTGAATAGTGTCAAATAATCAAAATGGTTTCTTTGATAAAATTGAAAAAAAGGCAAATGTAAGTAAAACAGATATTTTTAAAGTTGCTGATTCAGTTAAAGATGCTAATTTCAAAGATGAGGCTACTGTTCGTAAACTAGTGCGTCAAATTGCGGCAATGACTGGTCGCCAAGTAACGAAAGATAAAGAAGATAAAATTGTTCAAGCGATTGTAACAAATAATATGCCTCTTGATTTTCAATCTTTAACGAATATGTTTAAACAAAAATAATTGGGCTCATTCTCTGCGATGTATTGAGTGCATAATCTATACCTTATGCATAATATAGAATGACTTTTACCGGATGTATTCTGGTTGGGTGTTAGTCGAAGTGAAGCAAGTGCCCCTATTTGCTTCAAGGAAAGAAGAAGTGAAGAAACTTTTTCTTTCTTTTTTAAAGATTTAAAGGACAAGCTAGGTTACATTCTTGATGTAAAACATTTGTAGAATTTGATTTTAATCAAGAAACTATTTTGGTACTATAGTAATGTGAGAAAGTACATAGGGGGTTTAAGATGAATACTGAAATAAGCGCATTCGTAGGAATGGGATTAATGATTCTAGCAATTTTATTAATTTACTTAAGTAGAAATTGGATTAAAATAAAATTTTTTAAAGTGGTTACAGCAATTTTAGCGTATATGTCATTAATCATTTCTGGTTTATTAATAACATATGTCGTTTTGAGCTGGCCTACCTAATTACTAATAAGGGGATTAACATGAAGAAGCTACTTTTT
>NZ_JBALMS010000159.1:0-5747 GCF_036962205.1 Bacillus sp. JJ664
TTGCTACATAATCTCTTAACATCTTTAACGGGAAAACCGCTGTAGCCTACTCTAGTTCGGTACAGTGACTCCAAGGCTGGTTCAGTTTGCATACTTTAGGAATTTACACCATCCATTCCCTCTCTAAAAAAGCTGCTAAACTTACTATTCCTTTTCTAAGTCATTTATTAATTTAAAAATATAATACGTTAAGTTACAACATCTGTCAATGAGATCAATACCCAATTTTACAATTTTTTCTACATTTCTTTATAAATTGCTTCTTCTTTTATATTTTTCGTTCGTTTTGGCATTGGAATTTCAGATAATAACATACCACCAACGATAAATGTTCCACCAATTAGAGTATGTGAAGTTAAAGTTTCTCCTCCAAATACTACTGCAGTAATAGCAGCAAAAACAGGTTCTAATATGAAAATAAGTGCTGCTTTTGTAGACGATATATGTTTTTGTGCAAACATTTGAACCCAAAACGCGATACTTGTACAAAAGATTGCAGTTACGATTACTGCAAATATAAATGTTGAGTTTGTAAACAGATCCTTTGATAAAGGTGCTTTCGGAAGTTCAAAAATAAATGCTGAGATTGTACTAAAAATACCAACTGTTGCTAGTTGGATCGTTGTAAATGTAAGTGCATCCATTTGTTTCGTAAATTTACCAGTTAAAATGATATGAATAGCAAAAGCGATTGCTCCAATAAGTGTTAAAATATCACCAATATTGACTGACAAACGATTTCCTAATGTTAAAAAGCTTAATCCAAAAAGTGCAATGAAACAAGCGAGAACCGTCGCCCAGTTTGAGCGTTCGCGATAAAATACATATAAAAAAACCGGAACTAATACAACACATAAGCCTGTAATAAACCCTGATTTAGATGATGTTGTATAAATAAGGCCAAAAGTTTGTAGTAAGTAACCTGAAAATAACATAAATCCGATTCCACTAGTGATAAGAACCTGTTTTAATGTGATAGCGTTCTTATTTTTTCTTCTTAATAGAAAAGGTAATAGGATTAAAGTTGCTAGGATGAAACGAAATGCATTAAATGTGAACGGTTCTACAAACTCAATTGCATTTTGAACTACGACAAATGTCGTCCCCCAGAGCAGTGTAACAATGATTAGTGAAATGGTAGCAATTCTTTCAATTTTCAATCTCTCATACCCCTTTTCTTTGACTCTACTTCCCCCAATTACAGAAAAAAGAGATGTGACATAACACATCTCAGTCATTATGATTTCACTTAGTCGTCTCAATAATTATATACTCTATTTTACCATAATGTGAGGGCTTTTTGTCTTAATGAATTAAAATTTCGTTTGTTTCGCTATTGGATAATTCGCTACTCAATTATTCGCACTTTCTTCACATTGACTGAAATGACTCACCTATCTATACTTAAATACAGAATAAAGAAAAAGGTGATCTTATTGGATTTTGAAATAACATTTCTATCATTTTATGTAGTAACAGTTGAGGGTAAAGGAGATCAATCTGATAAACGGTATAAACATTTTCAAACAATAGATGAAAATATGTATGAAGAAAGTGCTTTAAAATCCTTTTTAGACGGTGAGCTTGCTCGAATAGTTAATCGTAAAGTTGAACGACACGCTAAAAATGATACAGTTCCGACTAAATTAGGACATTTTATCGTAGAAGAAAATCATTCGCTAGATTCGAATCCAAATTATAATTTATTTCAAAGAATACGTCATGCAAAAACAACTGAAGAATTTAAAGCTGCCAATGAGACATTAGTTATTAATTATGTTGATACTAGTGCAGTTCGTGGTGGAGCATTTCTAGTGATACAAGCAAAATTAAGAAAGTATTACGATGATCCGATTGTATTTGTATTAAAATGCGATTTTGAACCAAAAGTTGCTTCCATTTCAGATGAATCTACTTTAATTAAGACGGTAGAAATGGCGATTACAACAAAAAATATGAAATCGATTCAATATCCATACATGGAGGAATTAGGTTTATTATCTGAAAGCGAGCTAAAAATTCATCAAGCATCACACGCTCGATATTTTGAAGACTTTTTAAAATTTGTTTCTTATGCTGAATCTATGCCAGAAATCGTAAAATCACAAGTTATGACAATGGTTTATGACCGAATCGATGAGGTATTTGAAGAAGAAAGCGAAGAAAGACAACAGTTTGAAGCTGCAATGGAGGTTTGGGCAGCAAGCCCTAAACGAGAAATTCAAGAGCATTTCTCTTCCGAAGAAGTGATAGAAGCGGCAGCACAAATCGTAGAACATACACCTGAAATTGAATTAGCATTTAAAGCTGATCATTTTTCAATTAAAGGTATGCTTGCAGACTTTGGAGAAAATTTACATATCGCAAAAGTAAATGGACGCTATGTTGTTATGTTGGAAGCCGACACACTACAATTTGAAAAGGGCTTCTCCCCTATTGAATTTTTAAAACCTGATGAAATTCATCTTGTTATTGATAAGATCAAGCAAAAATAAAAGAGCCTACTAGGCTCTTTTTGTTTTAACTGATAAATGTAGTAATGATTGATGTTACTAAACAAACAAAAAATATATATCTAATTTTCACAGGTTTATTATATTTACCAAGCATCTTCGATAATATTTTTTCAAATATACTTAATACTGTTATGAATATTAACATAATAAAAAGAAAGTAAGAGAGATTTGAATACCATTTAGAAAACTGTCCAAATTCAATATAATCTAATTGAATAAATATTAGCATTAAACCATATACAATTAACCCGCTGACATCAAACCCTTTTTTATCTCGCACAAATATACTTTTTAAAAATTGCTTTCCATTAGAAATAATACTCACCACCACATATATTAATAAATTATAAATTCTTTAAATATGAGAAAATTACTTTTTTAAATGACTTTTCACAGATTCACTTTCATAATTGGCTCGATATTAATGTCACTTCTTTTCATAATCAATAATTTTCTTAGGCATTAGCCGTCTCCATACGCATTTTGCCTACATATTGTATTTTGTATTACCGAAAAAGGAAGGAGCGACTTTTATATGTATCAATTTCCTAATTACTATCCGTATAATCAACAGACAGTTTATCAACAACCTCAATATAATCAATACTCGCAAGCTACTTGGGAAGATCAATATGATATTGACAGACAACCTCAGCAAATTCAAAATCTAACTAGACGAGTTAATGAATTAGAAAGACGTGTAAATCAACTAAATCAAACTGTTAATCGACTTCAACAAACTTCAGAGCGTCATACATTCCGTTTAAATAGGTTGAATCAACGCTTACGTCGAGTTGAGCAAAGACTAAACATTCCATTTACTGCAAGTGAAGATGGATTTTAAAAAACTAAAAACTATAAAAAAGAGAGTGAGATACTCTCTTTTTTTTATGAATTTAATTATAAAATACTTTTCATTAGCTTAATGACTTTATCTATGTCTTCTTTCGTAACCCAATAATGTGTTGCAAATCTCATGCTTCCATTTTCATCAGGTGCAAAGATTGTCATATCATTTTCTTTAAATATTTGTTCGATTTCTTCTGGGGTTCTATTCGTTTTTTCAATTTGAAAGAATACTAAATTAATATGATTGTTTGTTGAATCTACTGTTATACCTGGAATTTCTTTTAATCCATTTGCTAAATAAAGAGCATTTTCATGATCTTCATGGAGTCTAGTTGTCATTTTCTCTAGCGCTATGATGCCAGCTGCAGCTAAGAATCCAGATTGTCTCCAACCGCCACCTAATAATTTACGCTTTTTCTTAGCTTTTTCAATAAATTCAGTACTTCCTGCTAATATTGACCCTACTGGAGCACATAAACCTTTCGATAAACAAAACATTACACTGTCACTATACTGGGTGATTTTTTTCACATCCGTGCGTAAATAAGTTGCTGCATTAAACACTCTTGCGCCATCTAAATGGATTGGTATATTTTTTTCTTTGGCAATACTATATACGTCTTTCATATAATCAATATCAACTACAGCTCCATTGGAGTATGCATTTTCTAAACAAATTAATGAAGTTTCAGGATAATGTAAATCTTCTGGACGAATTGACTGTTTTATTTTTTGAAGCGCCATTTTTCCAGAAACTGTTTGAAGAGTTCGTAAATGAACTCCAGCAATAATTGAAGCCGCCCCTACTTCGTGTTCAAATATATGACAGTCCTCACCTAGTATAACTTCAGTTCCACGATTACAATGTGTAAATAAAGCCAATTGGTTCCCAAATGTGCCACTTGGGACAAATAGGGCAGCTTCTTTTCCGACCA
The DNA here is from genome assembly GCF_036962205.1 of Bacillus sp. JJ664. Classification (NCBI taxonomy): domain Bacteria; kingdom Bacillati; phylum Bacillota; class Bacilli; order Caryophanales; family Bacillaceae; genus Bacillus; species Bacillus sp. JJ664. Next base: position 4,301 of record NZ_JBALMS010000159.1, read on the forward strand.
TGGCTGCAGCTAGTTTTTCTAGCCTATGAACAGTTGGATCATCCCCATAAACATCATCCCCAACTTCTGCATTAAACATTGCCTGTCTCATTTCATCGGTAGGTTGTGAAACCGTATCACTTCTTAAGTCAATTAAACGTGAATTCATATTTTTTCTCCTAACTCAATAAAATTTCAGAATAATCTAAAACGAGCTGTTAGACGCATTGAGATTGATCTTTACGTAATGTTACTCATTAAAGTCTTTGTATCAAACCTCTTATTTCTGTTACGTAAAGTCTAGTTTTTTTTCATATTCTGCTAAACCTAAATGAATCAATTTTCCAGTGACTTCTTCGATTCCTAAATGGTGATGTAAAGCAATTTCCTTTATTTTCACTTTCATAGAATCTTCTACAAATGTGGTCAATTGTTCTTGATTACTTGAAAAAACAATCAATCCTGGTCTAGAAGATAATCTCCCGTCTAACAAACAGTTTTGGAGGATTTCATAATCTTGTTCTAGACGATCAAGTTGATATTGTAATTTTACCGGTTTTAACTCTGCAATAATTGTGTTTCCTTCAATATAAAGGTTCAAATTTTGAATCCCAATTTTTTGATAAAAAGTATCAATTAAACTAAAAATAGGTGCATTAATTGATTGAGGAAAAGGAAAACGAAAAACGATATTTCCCCTCTTTGTACTATGTTTAACTTGTTTCAGCTCATAAGCTCTATAAAAGCCACGTTCCACAAGCTCCTCTTGGTTTAGTAATTCACCCATATTTGTTTTTGCTACACAATCTCCAACTTCATTTAATTCGATGATTCTTGCTTTTTCATTTGAATCTCTTTTTATATATAGTCCAAATAAACAGTATGCTAAATCCTTCGAAAAGTATGTCTTTCTATTTTGATTACTTAGAAATGTAGATTGAAATTTATCAACTTCATCGGATGGGATAAATGAGGTATTCCTACCCTTAATAAATACTTTTTCAGATGATAATTTCCCTGATTTTATATATTGATGGATTGTTGCTTTTGATACACCTAATTGATTTGCTGCCTCTAATACTGTAATTCCTATTGGTCTTTCTGCAGTAGACTGCAATCTATCAATCTCATCACGATAAAATTTCATCGTACCATCTATTTGCCAATCCTCATAAACTAGTTTGAGTTTACCATTTTTCACATAATTATATATCGTTTGTTTAGACAAACCTAGTATTTCTACAGCTTCATTTGTCGTCAAAACTTCTCTTTCGAATTGTACATTTTCAGACATAGTATGTACCTTCCTTTTATTATTTACAGCTTATTCTCTACTATTATAGCATATATATTTAACAAATTATCACATTGTTGTTCTGTATCTTTACATTCCGTATATATAATTATAATTTATTAATTATACAATATTTTATTTAAGTAGAATAATATTGTATTTTTCTATTTAAGA